>DASYQG010000219.1:0-4173 GCA_036005825.1 Chitinophagaceae bacterium
TTCTTCTGTCGATAGCCCGCTGCGATAAATAGGCTGATGGAATCGAAAGTGAAAAAGGATTGCCACCTTTATTTTTAAGCTTTACAACGTAACGGGTGAATTGCGCATGTATTTCGGAAAAAAGTAAACAGCTTCCAATAAGTACAACGATCAATTTTTTCATTCAGGATCACTTTGTCAATCCAAAAATACTAATTTAAAAGCAAGAATTAATTATGCTCAACCATCCACATTTTGATACCAAAACCAGTTTTGAAACCAGGCGTATTTGGAGGTGAGCCGGGTGGCGGTGGTTGGTATTCCCACATTATAAAATCGCGGGCAACAAGGCCAATGTTTTTTGCAAATTTATCTGAAGCCAATGTTCTATATCCGGGCTGTGCATTATTTGTAACGGGAGCGTTGATCGATTCATCTATCTGGAAAACAGTATACACATCGTTGTACGTTTTACCGCCAATGGTTGTAGTGTTATCAAACTGTTCCATACTACAATTCCCATTCATTCATATTATCATCATTGAAGAATGCAAAAAGAGATGCATAGGGATCCTCTGACAAATATCTATTTCCTTTCCAGCCAGTATTTAATTTAAATGGCAAATGAAGTTTTATAAGGGTATGATAAAAAAGTCGACTCGATGTTTATTCTGATATCCGAAAAGCCTTTATAATTTAATAAATTCTGTGGTGCCTATTAAGATATTTTTATTGTAAACATTGATAAAATATTTTCCTTTTGCCAGTTTGCCTACTGAAAGATCAATGATTTTTATACCAGAACCTTTTGATTCCTGTAATCGTTGTACTAATCTTCCATTCATATTATAAACAAGTATTGGCATGCTTTGGATAGCATCTGTTGTTTCAATTATTAAAGTAGCAGTGCTTCCGATGGAAGGATTTGGCCGAATAGTAATTATTCTGGTAACAAAAACACAAGATGATGCAAGCGTGGCAACGGTTGTATCAATATAAACTGCAGTAAATGTAGCTGCAACTGTATCAGTGATCTGTCTTATACGATAAGAGAAAGTTCCTGAAGAACCCGTGACCAATGTATTTATGAATTCATAACTATGATTGGTTAATGAAACACCAGCGGTTGCAGTAAGTTCGCCAACCTTTGAAAAATTTGTTTCACCCGGGGCTTTTCTTTCTATCTCATACTTCATAGCGCCATAATCGGTGCTCGACCATTTAACAGTGACAGAACAACCACTGATTGTTGTTGAAGAAGTGGCTGTGTTGATTAAATAGTTTGCAAAGCATAAATCACTGATGTTAACGGTAACACTCTTGAGATAAACACCGGCAAAGGATGCGGAGGCAGTATCTATTATCTGACGTATGCGATATGTAATTATCCCTGAAGGCGAATTAATGATTGTATTATTGAAAGAATAGCTGCGCCAGGAAAGAACAGCGCTTTGTTGAGCAGGCACATCGGCTATTTTGCTAAAACCAGGCTCCCCTGGAAGCTTTCTCTCTATTTCATATCTCATAGCACCATTGTCCTTGCTATACCAGTTTACAGTTGCTGTACAATTATTGATAGTGGCAGATGAAGTCGAAGTGCTCACTAAAAAATCTGCGAAGCATCCACTGGTAATGCTTACAGTGGTCGTATCAATATAAACAGCTGTAAATGACGCTAACGCTGTATCTATGATTTGACGTATGCGATAAGAAACGGATCCCGAAGGGGAATTAATGATCGTGTTACTAAACTGGTAACTATGCGTAGACAGAAGGTTGCCGGGTTGTGGAAACAGTTCGCCAATTTTTGTATAAACAGACTGACCCGGAAGTTTTCTTTCAATTTCATATTTCATGGCTGAAACATCTTTGCTGATCCAAGAGACAGTAGCTGTGCATGTATCAATAGTTGATGTGGAAGTAGCAAATTCAGTAAGCAGTTTTCCAAAAGCAGTTTTCAAATCCGGAATACCATAGCCAATTCTATCGTCCGGTGTAGCAGAAATGCTTCCCGCTTCACGCAATGCCCTTGCAATTCTCATATTATTAACTTCCGGAAAAGCCTGCCAAAGGATTGATGATAGGCCAGCCATATTGGGACAAGCAAAAGAAGTTCCACTTCCGGTAGCCACTGTGTTACCAGTTGACTGAACCATTGCATTAACACCTACTGAGCCAACATCAGGTTTTACTTGTCCATCACTTGATGGTCCATAACTTGAAAATGATCCAACCGCTCCGCTTGTACTTACAGCTCCTACTGCAAGAACGCTATCTCCATCCGCCGGAGTGATAATATAATGCCAGGCATTGCTGCCTTCATTACCTGCAGCATTTACAAATAAAATTCCTTTTTTAGCGGCAAGGTCAGCGCCAATGGCAGCAATGGTCGTGTTGCCATTCATTTGCGTATATGTATGATTAAATGACGCATCATCAAATTCTGAATATCCTAATGAAGCAGAAATAACATCAGCACCAGCGCTGTCTGCTCTTTCCATTCCGCATACCATATTAAATTCTTCGATCAGGTATTCACTGTTAACATCTTCTGTACGATACAACATGAAATTTGCTTTTGGCGCTTTACCAATAAATAGACCGGGAATATTTGCGGCAATAGTTGACAAACATTGCATGCCATGCGGATGATCGTCAGAAACTGTTGAGTTTTGAGAATAAAAATCCCAGGTATCAAGTACCTGGTTATTTAAAATGATGCTGTCCATTGCATCAAGCGTAGTATAATTAAAAAAGCCGCCGTCAAGAATAGCAATCACCATTCCTTGTCCACGCAATCCTATATTATGTAAAAATTGCCCTTTATGCAGATTGATCTCAGCAAGAGAGCCTGTTCCATAATTAAAAAAATCAGTTATACCAGTTTCAAGTTTACCATCAAGTACTATTGCATCATGAGCCACTTTGTTTCCAAATGCTGATAAATGAACACCATCGGGCAATAAAACTCCTGTATTGATATTACTCAATAATTCCGTATAAGCACTTCTTATATACTTTGTAGGATAATTGGTTAGCAACCATGTATCCATTGCTGACTGATCTGTGGCTGTTTCAGGAAAGCAAGCGAAATAAACATCCATACCTGCTGCGCTAAAATCATTATAGAGTTGTGTAAGATTAGCTTGCCAGGTTCCGGAAGAAACCCCAAAGCGTATATCATTTGATGTGGATATTAAAATCTTTTTAGGTTTAATAAGATTTATTACCTCCCACTTGTTTAAAAGAAGATCAGATGTTGTAGCACCCACTCCGCTATTTGCGTAAACCTGCCCGTAGTTATTTTTCAATAATGCAACAAGGCTTTCGTTTTGGTAAGTTGACTTTGTAAACTTAGAATCGCCAAACAAATAAACATCGGGGTTTTTTATTTGCTTACTTGATACTTTGAATTGATGAAGATTGGCATCGCCTGTGCCTATCACAGCAGGGTAACCAATGCTATGCTTTACTTGCGTTCCCGTTAGCGTATATGTTACTGTTGTCCATGCAGAATTATCGGTTAGATTTTTAACAGAAAATTTAATTGTGTTTTCAAACAGCTCAAGCCGATAGTGAAGTGAATCACCAACATCTATACTTGGAACATTTGTAGAAGATGTTGCGTAGGTAGTGCTGCTTCCATATTGACCAAAGGCACTTATATTTAATTGACCAAGATTGTCGCCAAATCCCGCATACATCCAACCAACAATGGAATAAGTATTCTCTGCATATCCGACAATACCAATTGTAGTTCCATATTGGTCACCATAAATAGCGTTAAAAGACATGACAGCGTCAATCTGAAGTGCATCAAGAGAAGTTAAACTATCCCATCTTATTATTCCTCCACCTGTAAGCATCTGCATTCTCAATTTATTTTCATCAATAGTGAAAGTGCCTGCCGCTATACTACTTAGTCCGCCTGCCGCTATACTACTTAGTCCAACCGTATCTGCTAAAGAAGTTTTTACAAATATGTCACCAATAGCATTGTAAGGTTGATCCGCAATAGTTAATTTTTCAGTTGTATCATTTTGTGTTCGTGCCGCTATCGGCGCAATTGATTGCACAAATGAAAATCCATTTATGGTTGTGATCGCATTTGGATCTGAAGTTTGAATAGAAACACTATTATGCCATTTGGAAATATTTAATACTGTAACGTTTGGAACATTTCTTATTTGTGTT
>DASYQG010000220.1:0-3699 GCA_036005825.1 Chitinophagaceae bacterium
ACCAGAAATAAGGAGCCTGGCTCATATAATCATGTTTGTTGCCACTGACAGGTGTAAACTGTTTATCCATTACTGATACAGCTTTCATTTTTAAAAAACCATCAGCCTGTTTTTTTAAACTATCGATCAATTGGAGAACATAATTGTCTTTTTCATTTGCTTTCTTTTTTAACTCAACAAGACGATTTGCATCTATGATAAGAACTTTTGGTAACTGCGCTATGACTCTTGCGGTCATTGCCAGGGTCAGCAAGAACAAGCAGACATGTTTTATATTTATTTGAATCATTGTAAAATGAAATTTATTTTAGATTATAAGTCATTATTGTTTTTGCATTAAATGTCGGCACATACAATATTCTTTTCTGCAGACCTGCGCATTTAAATTGAATGCAACAAAAACAAGAAATGAAAGAATGAGTTTCATAGTAATGATTTTGACAGCAAATAACAAAGAAACATTCTTATTGCAAAACAGGCCTCCCGCAGGTTGCCTGTTTATTCAATCATTTTAGCCAAAATTATTTTCTTCTTTTCTAAGCAGTCAACTGTCCCATAAACTCTCGTTGGTAGGTCAGGGGACTTTTGCTGGTGATCATTTTAAAATATTTATGAAAGCTTGTGAAATTATTGAAGCCGCTTTCATAGCAAAGCTGTTTAATACTCAGGTTATTTTCGATCAGTAATTTACAGGCATATCCTACACGAAGCTCGATCAAAAATTGTGAATATGTTTTTCTTGTTCTTGATTTGAAATACCTGCAAAACGAATTGGGACTTATGTTAGCTACCCCAGCTATTTCTTCGAGTTGAATAGGGCGTTTGAAATTCTTCATACTGTATTCATATATGGCACTGATACGATCCTTTTCATCTTTAATATCATATTTGAAGCCAATCGAAGATAAAGTTTCTAATTGATCACAGTTTGTGATCATATTTAATGCTTCGATCAGCAAAATGATCCGTTGGTTGTCGGTCGCTTGTAATAGCGAATCAAGCAGACCTGCTACTTTTTCTCTTGTCTTCCCCGTTACTTGTAAACCTCTTTTTGCTTTATCCAAAATGGTTTTGATATGGGTGTTCTCGGGTAGCTCCAGGAATTGGCTGCCCCAGAAATCCTGGCAAAAATGAGCTACTCTTACATCGGCGGTTACCAGGGCATCTTCTTCAAAATAGATATCATCAAATCGCCAATAGTGTGGTAGGTTAGAACCTACCAATACCACATCGCCAGCTTTAAATTGTTTGATACTATCGCCGATGAACTGTGTGCCCTCACCCTTTTTAAAATGGATCAGTTCTATTTCGGCGTGATAATGCCAGCGATTATTAATGTAAGGAACAAGATCTTGCCTTACACTAAATGAATGCTGGGGATCTTTGGACACTTTTAAAAGTTGGGGTCTCATACAAGCAAGTTTTCGTGATTAAGCAATCTTTACCTGAAAAGTGAAGGAAACAGGATTCTGATGCCAATTTAGCTTATGAATTATCGCTTGAAAAAAAATCATCCGCAAACGATTGCGGGGGATAAGATTTTTTCAAAGTATTGACTGTTAATTTTTTAAAACATGAATTGAATCTTTCTGAATAAGATTTTTTTTAGTGAACCTTCTCAGAAATTTACGCAATCGTTCCCGAAATTTTTCCGACATCGTTCTCGGTTGATATTTGTTTTTACATGATTTGAGAAAATCGTATAATCAATGCTAAAATTGTTGAATGATAGGACAATTATATAAAGCATGTTTATGGTCTTAATAAGTTTATTTGTTATACAGTAACTGTTTATAATAAAACTTATTTCGTCTCGATGATCTGTTCAGCTTACTGATTGTAAACCTAATTGATTGTTTAAGCCTTTCTAAATGGAAAAGGAATTTGAAAAAAAAAGTACGACAAAGGCTGCGCAATCTTTTTTTCTGAAAATACATCCTGATGATAATGTACTGGTAGCACTCAAAGACCTTGCAGCCGGTACAAGGGTTTCTTCCAATGGTTCCAGTTTTGAATTGCCTGAAAACGTAGCCGCCAAACATAAATTCTTTGAACATGATCTGCATACTGGTGATAATGTGATTATGTATGGTGTGCTGGTAGGTCAATTACAATCAGATGTTTTGAAAGGACAGTCGATGACCACCACAAACACCAAACATGCTGCAGGGAAATATGCTTATCGATCTTTTCAATACAATTGGCAAGCCCCGGATATTTCCCGGTTTCTGCATAAAACTTTTAACGGGTATAAGAGAAGTGACGGACGGATTGGAACAGCTAATTACTGGTTATTTATCCCTACGGTTTTTTGTGAGAACAGAAATCTTGATGTTATTAAAGAAGCGATGTGGAATGAATTGGGTTATGCTGTTACCGACCGATATAAACGATTTACCAGGCAAATGTTACAAGCACATAAGACAGGTGATGATATTGATAACATTGATCTGAGTCCATCTTCAATAAACAACACTGAACGATATTTCAAAAATGTTGACGGTATAAAATTTTTAAATCACGCAGGAGGTTGCGGAGGTACACGTCAGGATTCTGCTACACTTAGTGCATTGCTTGCCTCTTATGCTGATCATCCAAACGTCGGAGGCGTCACTGTTTTAAGTCTTGGTTGCCAGCATCTGCAGGTAAAGAATTTTTTGAACGATCTGAAACAGCGCAATCCATCTTTTGATAAGCCATTGTATGTTTTCGAACAACAACAAGTGCAAAGTGAAGAACAGTTGATTGCAGAAGCTATTCGCCAAACATTCAAAGGACTGGTAGAAATTAATAAACAGGAGCGGGAGCCGGCGCCCCTGAGCGCATTATGTATTGGTGTAAAATGTGGAGGTAGTGATGGCTTCAGTGGCATTTCAGCCAACCCTGCTATTGGGCATACATCAGATCTGTTAGTAGCATTAGGTGGAAAAGTATTACTTGCTGAATTTCCTGAACTATGTGGCGCTGAACAGGAACTGATAGACAGATGTGTCAATGAAGAAACGGCTAATAAGTTCATTTACCTGATGGAAAATTATAATGAACAGGCAAAGCAGGTTGGTTCAGGTTTTCACATGAATCCATCACCGGGCAATATCAAAGATGGATTGATAACTGATGCAATTAAATCAACCGGCGCTGCAAGAAAAGGTGGTACTGCCCCTGTCGTTTCAGTACTTGACTATACAGAGCCAGCCACAAAACCCGGTTTGAGTTTGGTATGCACACCGGGCAATGATGTGGAAGCAACAACTGGTAAAACTGCTTCTGGCGCAACCTTGATCCTTTTCACAACAGGACTGGGTACACCGACCGGAAATCCCGTCACACCAACCATCAAATTATCTACTAATTCAAGGCTTGCAAAAAGGATGAATGATATTATAGACATCGATACTGGTCCTATCATTGATGGCGAAAAAACAATTCAACAAATGGGAGAAGAAATTCTTGACTACTGTATCAAAGTTGCAAGTGGTGAATTAATCCCTAAAGCAGTTCAGCTATGCCAGGATGATTTCATACCGTGGAAACGCGGTGTGTCTTTATAAGAAGCTGAACTTATTTGATAGCAGATATCAAGAACTATAAGTTTGGATTTGTACTGCAGTACCGTCCCTCTCTGAAGGAGAGGGATAAGAGGGTGAGGTGCCAGGATGATTTCATACCCTGGAAGCGGGGAGTATCTTTATAATTAAT
>DASYQG010000221.1:0-5534 GCA_036005825.1 Chitinophagaceae bacterium
ATCTGTGCTATTTTACCATTTACAATTTTTACATCATCCATATGGAATATAGAATCGCTTTTCCCCTGGCTATCTGTCCATTTTTCTTTGTACCATAACGATACCCATTCATTCTTTTTATCTTTCGAGATGACTGTTTCATAGTCTTCCATCTCTATTGAATAAGCTTTCATGTTATTTCTTTGTATCTGAAACATTTTGAACGTGCTATCTTTTGAAAGCTTCGCTTCAAATTCGTCAAAAGATAATTGAACACTGTCGGCAAAATCTTTAAAAGTTTCATCAAGCTTATTGTTTTCCCATGCTTTCAAAGAATTAAGTACCATAACAACATTCTTCTGATCACCGCGGTCCCAATTATCAGATGGTCGGTCTTTGAGCGGGTAGGCATAAGTAAGGTTTTCAGTTGTTGCGGGTTCTTTTTTTGTTTCCTCACTTGATTTAGCATCTTTTGTTTCGTTGCTGCATGAAAGAAGAATGGCAGCAAATGCCGGAATAAGAAATTTTTTCATACTTGTTTGTTTTTGGTGATTAAAGAGATCCTATTTGGTGGTCTTCAATGTGGGAGGAATTCTAACAAAAGATATGGATTTTCTTTCGGTTTTATAATTTCTCAATTTGCCGGGAGAAATCAGCTCTATTTCTAATAAAAAACCCGAACTTTAACACAAACGACAAGCTATGCGTACAGTATACGATCTGCTAAAGAGCAAACCGGTTATTTTCAATATCATTGATCCAGATACTCTTGTTATTGATGCTTTGCAAATGTTGAACTCTGTTAACCTGAGTTATCTGGTTGTGAAAAAGAACGATGAGTTCAAAGGCATCTTTTGTGAAAGAGATTATAGCCGCAATGTCATACTTAAAGGCCGTTCAAGCGCAAATACAAAAGTAAAAGAAGTAATGACCAATGATCTTCCAATAGTTGAAGGATCAGATACGGTAGAACATTGCATGAACTTGATGATCTCTCATAAAGCCCGTTATATTCTTGCATATGATGACCAGCAGTTTTCCGGCGTCATTACTATTCATGATCTGTTACGCCAGGTGCTCTCAAATAAAGAGCAGGTCTTTGATCATTCTATTGCGGAGCAGCTATTGAGTCATGAAGAAGGCAGAGTATATTAATGGGTTACGAATTTCTGAATATTTTCTTCTTTGTCTTTCACACTATTCTCATCTTATTTAATTGTTTTGGCTGGGCCTGGAAGAAAATCCGGCGATGGAACCTGTTTACCCTTTTGCTGACAGCAGCATCTTGGTTCATAGTTGGCATCTGGTATGGATGGGGCTATTGTTTCTGTACCGATTGGCACTGGGATGTAAGGGAAAAAATGGGCTTACATGATCAATCTACTTCTTATGTTCATTTCTTATTACTAAAACTTACCGGTATCAATTTTCAAAAAGGTCTTGTTGACAAAGTAACGGTAATCGTATTCTTTGTCTCATTGACGTTAAGCATCTGGCTAAATATTTTGGACTACAGAAGAAGGCAAATAAAAAACCGTCCCACATAAGGCGAGACGGCAATGAGATAAATGAAAAATTATGCTCCAATAGCTTCTGCCATTACAGTATTGTCTTTTTCCTTTTTCTTTTTTTGCTTCATAAACAAATCATTTGCCAGCAATTTACTTGCCCTCTTTACTGCGGCTTTAAATTTTTTCTCTTTGATTTCGTTTTGGAATTCAACTAAGCTCGATTCCAATTTTGCCGAGATCGTTTTGCGAAACTCTTTTTTAGATCCTTTACTCATAGCTTTGTCTATAACATTATCCATAATGAAAATTTGAATAGTTAAGTTAAGAAAATCATGCCAAGTAACCGGCGGCAACACTTCAATTATTTTCCACCAGGCGCATCCATTTTCTTTAGCCGCCGAATCAAAAGCGAAACTGTAATACAAATAGCTCCGGCACTGAACCAGAGCCATTTAAAGCCGAAATGTCCGGCCAATTGGGAGCCGCCAAGTGGGCCAAGGGTTTGGGCAGCCGACCATGCCATGGTATATAGTGCTGCATATTGGCCCCGGTTACCCAGTTGGGTTCGGTTTATCCAAAAACTATTCATAAAAGGCATAGAAAAAATTTCCCCAAACGTTAAAAGGGTTATCATGCAAAAAGCCAGCATTGGCCCCATTCCGGGAATATTGAACATAAGAAAAGCAATACCCACCATTAATATACCGAAAGAAATATAGTCAAGGTTTTTTCGTCTGCCCTCCAATCTATAGATCAGCACCATTTCAACAATAGCGATTACGAGTCCGTTTACCGCCAACAAAAAACCAATTAATGGTTTTGAAAAATGAAGTTCATTAAAAAAGAAAGGGGAGAAGTTTGTAAATATTTGAAAAAAGCAGCTGGCAAAAAAAACTGTAAGCAAAATAAAAAGAAGATAAACCTTGTCTTTGTAAGGAGATAAAGATGTAATGGTTTCAAAATGCTTTTCACTCTCTGATCTAAAGGTTACAGGTTTTAAAAATATCCAGATAAGAACACCAGCTATAATATTTGTAACGCCATCAACATAAAAGAGCAAACTGAAATTTATATTAGCAAGTATACCGCCAATACCGCTGCCGATGGCCCATCCCAGATTAATTGCAAGCCTGTTTAAGGCATAGGACCTTGTTCGGTTCTCCGGTTTACTGTAAAAAGCAATAGCAGTAGAATTGGCGGGACGAAATGCTTCATTGATAAACGCAAGTAAATAGGTGAAAAGACAAATAAGCCAATAGGTCTGCATTTGTGCCAAGACAAAGAACATTACTCCCCCGCCAAGTAATGTTATTATTTGAACAGGGTAGAAGCCGATCTTATCTGTGAGTTTACCGCCGACAAAAGCACCGCTAAATGCGCCAAGGCCAAAAAAAGCAAAAACAAATCCCGCTTTAGAAACACTATAGCCCATCGAAATAAGATAAAGCGTAAGAAATGGAACTACCATTGTACCACTGCGGTTGATCAGCATTACAATTGAAAGCATCCAGGTAGAACGGGATAATCCGGTATATGCATTTTTATATGTAGCGAAAACAGGTGTTAACATAAAAAGCGATGCAAATGTACCGCCGGAATAAATTTGATAATTATCAAAACAGTAAAGATTTTTTGATTGGGAATTTTTCAATACATTTAAAAACTAAAAAAACCTAAGAATGAAAAAAATCTATGTATTCGCTGGCATGGCAGTTCTTGCATTAAGCCTAACATATTGTTCGTCTTCTAAGAAAGCCGCCAAAGCCGTTCCTAAGACTACTTATACAGCAAACCTATCTACAGTAATTGCTGGTAATTGTGCTCCTTGCCATATTCCATCAAAAGGTGGTAATAAGAAGCCATACGATAACTATGCAAACGTAAAAGCAGATATTGACGAAATGCTCCGTCGTATTCAGTTAAACCCGACCGACAGAGGTTTTATGCCTTTCAAAAAAACTGAAAAATTGCCAGCAGATGTTATTGCTGTTTTTCAAAAATTCAAAGATGATGGTACTTTAGAGAACTAATAAATCTTGTTTAAAAATAAAAAAGGTCTTCAATCGAAGGCCTTTTGCTTTTATAAGAATTCTCCAGGTAATCAAATCTTTTATCCCTTATAAGATACCGGATGAAAATACTTTCTCCTAATTGTTTGTGTGAGGCTATAAATTCTTTTCAAGCACCAACATTTCGAGCGGTTGTGTGGGAATGCCATACCGTTCGTCAACAGGGAAGGGAAGGACTTTGCCTGTTTTCTGATAACCGCTTCTTTCATACCATGCGATCAATTTTTCCCGAACGGTTATTACAGTCATGTAAATGGAAGTGCAATTTTGCTTTTTGGCATAATCGTCGGCAGCTGTCAATAATTTTTTACCAATCCCTTTTCCTTGTGCTAATGGCGCGACTGAAAACATACCAAGATAAAGCCTGTTATCTTTTTTATGAAGAAAAACACAGCCTTCTAATACACCTTCTTCATTTAAATATTTTAGAAAAACTGCACCATTTTTTTTAATAAGATTTGTCACCGTTGGTTCATCTGTTCTCCTGTTACCTATAAAAAGGTCCGCTTCTGAGGTCCAGCCTAGTTTAGAATTTTCGCCCCGGTAGGCGCTGTCCATTAATGCAACTAAGGAAGTAACATCTTTCTCTTCCGCAATTAAGATCGGCATTGAATAAAGATATTATTTAATCTTTTTTATCAGAAATTTTTGGCTGTGTTAGTGCCTTTTTTCACCCTTTGTAGCCGCTGGCCGTAGTCATTCAAAATATAAGTGAGGTAAAGTGTTTTACCACCGTAAGCGCCACTACTTACTTTTGGATATAAATAATAATATTCGAGTCTCAGGCGATTAGCTTTCCAGATATAATTATCCTTATAATAATTGACAGAGACAGTGCTATCAAATTTTACTTTTTCATTACTACTAAAGTCCTTGGTAGGTTGGCCAAAAGAACTTTTGCATAGGTCAATAAGCTTCGCATAATATTCAGGAGAAATGTTTACAATAATCTTGGCCAATGTGTCTTTTAAATAATACAATTCAATTGACTTAACAGGTATGTCGCCGATCATGTCTTTAGTATAGTCAATAACGATTTTATCAGCGCCATCCTGATCTTTGTTCTTTATTCCTAAACCCAAAACGAATTTTGAATTAAGCTTATATTTCTTAAAGCCATTGTTGTCCTCCAGGCTTTTCAGACTTTGGGCCTGCATATTTGTTGCTATCAGCAATCCAACTATCAAACAGGCTAAACAGAAAACGCTTTTTTTCATATTGAAGGGCTTTTGTAAGGTTTCCTTTTAAAAGCAAAAATCATGCAAGCGGTCAATAAAAAGGAAAAATCCCTTAAAGTAACGTGACTATCCCCATTAAAGTAGAGTTTAAAATATAAAAAAATCCGAAATGCAAAATTTTAACTTAATAATCCGAATACTCTGTTGGATATAAAAAGCTAATATCTATATGCGAAACATTATGCTGGTATTCCGGCATTGCGGAAAGTTTCTTCCAATAAGGGTCATCTACAAAATTTTTCCAATTAGCATCTCTAACCGTTTTGTTTTCATGACAGGTCATATACATCAGGTTTGGCATTTTACCGCCGACAATAACTTCGGCATAAAAACTTGCGTTAAAATTCAGCCGCTTGAATAATCCAATTTCATCGCCTTCATTAAACATGTGTACTTTATTTTTAAAAATTTTCTCCGTGGCACTTTCATAACTACGCAGTTCATAGATCCTGTCCTTCCTTGCCCCACTTAGTTTCGGTAATTGGAGTTCAGGTGCCAGGGAAAATGCATGAAGCAAAATTGTTTCCATCCTGGAATAAGGGGCAGATGTATAGACCGCATTTAGATATTCTGCGCCAGCGGACTGGTAGTTTTTATCAGTATTTAGTTTTGATGATATTTTCATTATTTCCTCCAAAGATCTGACAGGCGTCAATACATACATAGTTTTATCAGCAAGCGTATCATTTGAACGATTTTTAAACACCCCGATATTTTTAATGTTTATTTTATGCAAG
>DASYQG010000222.1:0-6001 GCA_036005825.1 Chitinophagaceae bacterium
ATTAATTACAAAGTGCGGCATCAAAAGATTTACACCAAACAGACCTGAACATAAAATTAATTCTTATGATACAGGCAGGTTACATATTATCACATCCGTTGAAAGATCATTAAAAAATTTAAACACTGATTACATCGATCTTTTATTTATTCATCGTCCTGATGCATTAATGAAACCACAGGAAATTGCTGAAGCCTTTTCACAATTACAAAAAGAAGGCAAGGTTCTGCATTTTGGCGTTTCAAATTTTACTCCTTCGCAAATGGATATGATGATGACCGCCTTTAAAGTAGAATTCAATCAATTGGAAGTTTCTGTTTTACACCTGGATCCTTTTCATGACGGCACACTTGATAAATGTATACAGCATAATATCCGCCCTATGGCATGGGGACCTCTTGGAAGCGGAAAACTTTATAATGATGATGGTGACGAAAGAACTACCAGGATATTATCTGTTGCAAATATTCTTTCAGAAAAATATAATTGTTCTGTTGAACAAATATTACTAGCCTTCCTTTTTAAACATCCGTCAAAAATAATTCCGGTGATCGGCTCAACTAAAATTGAAAGGTTAACTTCCGCTTATGATGCTACTAAAATAAATATTGAAAGAGAAGAATGGTTCATGCTTTGGCGTGCAAGCAAGGGGCATGAGATACCTTGAATGATCTATCGTACTTAAAACTATTTGATAGTTTTTATTTAATTACAGTTATAACACACTTGTGACAATACACATTGTTTCGTGTGACAACACCTTTATTTGGCTTGTGTTTTGAGTTAGTATGGTAATTCAAGCCAACATTCTAACTGCGTTCTATCCATCCAAGAAAGTTTTCAACGATTATTATTAATGGCATGATTTATTCTAGAGATTAAAAACTGAATTTAAAAAAATCAGAACCTATGTCGAACAAACTTTGTAACATACTCGTACCCGTTGATTTTACCAATAAAAACAAATGGGCAATTGCTAAAGGAATTGAAATGGCAAATCAAATGAACTGCAATATTCATCTGGTAAATATTGTTCAACCAAATATGTTTAGTTCATTTACTCCTTATGAGTCCCATGTTGACAGGCTGAACAGTTATGACAAGCTTAAAGATCTGGCAGTATCCTATTCAAATCAACTGTGTGGTAATGGAAAAATAGAGATCAGTTTATTAGAAGGGAATTCCGTAAGTAAATTAGCGGAATATATCAGGGATTTTGAAATGGACATGGTGGTAATGGGATTATCCAGTAATGGCTTGTTTCGCCGTCTTGTTTATTCTTCCTCTATTAATAAACTTGCTAAGAAAACAAATGTACCAGTACTTGCCGTTGGTTCAAAAGGGCTCGTTCATCATTTCAAAAAAATCATTCTTCCATTATATGATGAATTATCATTGCGCAGGATAAGAATGGCAACAACATTGGCGAGTAGTTTTAAGTCAACAATTTACATGGTTACACTTCGCCAGGGAAATAATACACCCGAAAAAATTATTAAGGAAGGTCTTGAGATCGCTAAAAGCATTTCAAGAGTTTCAGCACAGGGAGTTTCAGCACAGGGAATTATTCTCGAAGGTGATAACCTTGCAAAGACAACTATGGATTTTGCAAAACGCATTAATGGCGACCTTATCATGATAAATAACCCGGTAGAAGAAAATAAAATGCCCCGTTGGTGGAATAAACTCTACAATAAAATTCTTTCCTATGGCTCAGAGATACCTGTGATGACAATGAGTAACCAGTGAAAGAGTCATAAAGAAACGTCCCGACTAGTCGGGACGTTTCAATTTTTAATACCTGAACAAATATTTACCGTCAAGCATTTCTATTTCTAATCTTTTAGCGGAATAATATTCCCCGTCAAGATGTGTATCCATTGGCTCTTCACTTGTTATGATTAATTTTTTTGTTCTGAAATGTTTTATAAAAGAAAGCTCAAGATGTTTTCCATTTTCAATAACGGGCAACCACCGCAACCTTTGAAAAGGGTGAAGCTTCTTCACCATTACAACATCAAGCAGGCCATCATCAATTTCAGATGTCGGGGCAATATGAAATCCTCCCCCCGCTCTATGGCCATTCATTACACTTATCAGCAAGTGATAATCTTCGATCTTGCATTCTTCCGAAACTGTTTTATATTTTTTTGAATTATAAAAAAATACTTTTTGCAAGATAGTTCCCATAAAGGCGGCTTTGCCCGGCTTTGTTTTCTTTATACCAGTTAATCTTTTTGCCACGGCACCTTCAAAACCTATCCCGACACCATTGATAAAATATTTTTCATTGCATCTGCCGGCATCAACCGGTTTTGGAGAAGTATTCAAAGCGACTTGTAGTTGTTCATCAAAACTTTGATCTTTATAAAGTACTGCATGTACATCATTGCCTGTACCGCCGTTAAAAACTACCAGAGGCAATCTTATTCCCGGATATTTATTAAAAAAATAGTTGAGTGTGCCATCGCCTCCAACGATCCAAACATCAGTATAACTTTTGAACTCATCAGGCCAATCTTCTGAATATAAAGTATTGCGGATATTCCGGCTTTGAAGTTCAGAGACAATTTTTTTGCTTAAAGTAATTGCTCTTCCGCCGCCTGCGAGGCCGTTGCATACAATTGAAATATTTCTTTCCACTGGCTTGGTTCGTTATTTAAAGATGCAGTTAATAAATCATATTTACAAAAATGCGTCTTTGCTATGCGGATATAATTAACTTTAGCCAAACAAAGCTTACCACATGAAACGCAGAGATTTTATAAAAACTACTTCTTTTACTGCAGCAGGAATAACATTTTTAAATTTCCCCGTATTCGGAAAAAATGCTCCGAGTAATAAAGTGCAGTTGGCTGTAATGGGTGTAAACGGCCGTGGCGCTTATCTCGCTGAGAGTTTTGCGGGACTTGCAAATGTTGAGATCGCTTATATCTGTGATGTGGAAGAGAAAGCGATTGCAAACGGATTAAAGCCCTTTGCGAATGCTGCAAAAAAACCAACTGTAATAAAAGATATTCGTGAGCTGGTAAAGAAAACAGATTTCGATGGTCTATTGATCGCTCCTCCTGATCATTGGCATGCGCCTGCAGCAATATTGGGTGTCACTCATGGCAAACATGTATATGTTGAAAAACCATGCGGGCATAATCCTTATGAAGGTGAATTATTGATACAGGCAATGAAGAAATATCCAAAACAATTGATCCAAATGGGTAATCAACGTCGGTCTATGCCGAATCTTATCAATGCAGCAAAAGAAATTAAAGAAGGAATAATTGGTAATGCCTATTTTGGAAAAGCATGGTATGCGAATAATCGAAAATCGATTGGCATTGGTAAAAAAGTACCGGTGCCCTCAACGCTTGATTTTAATTTATGGCAGGGGCCGGCGCCAAGAAAAGATTACCAGGATAATTTGGTTCATTATAACTGGCATTGGTTCTGGCATTGGGGAACTGCTGAAACCTGTAATAACGCAACACATGAAATAGATTGCTGTCGCTGGTTTCTTGGTCTTGACTTTCCAACTAAAGTGACATCGGCAGGCGGACGATATGCTTTTAAAGACGATTGGCAAACTCCGGATACACAAGTGGCCACATTTGAGTTCGGAAATAACAAATCCATTACATGGGAAGGAAGAAGCTGTAATAAAATGAATGTGGAAGGCGCCAGCCGCGGATTTATTATTTATGGAGATAAAGGTACATTGGTAAATTATGGCAATGATGATTATAAAATCTTCGATGCGGATAATAAATTAGTGAAAGAAGTACAATCAGCAACAAAAAATGATGGTACAAATACTGTGAGTGCAACGGGTAATTTAGATCTATTCCATTTTCAAAATTTTGTTGACGGCATTCGTGGCGACGCAAAGATCAATTCGCCGATCAATGAAGGTCATAAAAGTGTTTTGCTTTGTCATCTGGCAAATATTGCGCAACGTACCGGCCGTACGTTATACTGTGATCCAAAAAATGGCCATATACTAAATGATGTAGCTGCTATGAAATTATGGAGAAGGGAATATGAAAAAGGTTGGGAACCCACCCCCTGACCCCCTAAAGGGGGAACTTAGAAAGAATCTGAACTGTTAATAGGAATTTACTTGCTGTTTGTATAAGGTACTCCTACTACAAATAAATATCTTTTATACATCGATATTATTAGAAGAATTTTATTTAGTCGTGTATTATTCAAATCACCTGAAATTCTCTGATGCTAAGTCTCCCCTTTAGGGGGACAGGGGGCGAATCTTAATACTCCGAAAACTCACTTCATTCCCATGATCTTGTAAAAGGATCCGACCTTGTTTTGCTTCACCAAAGTTTGGCCACACTTTATATTTACTCATTGCAACAAGATCACGATAAGCTTGTGAACCTCTTTCATATTCTAAGACTTTCACTCCATTCAAATAATGTTCTACATGGTTATTCGGATAAACTATGATTCGCCCGGTATTCCAGCCGCCCGGTTGCTTTATAAATCTGCTTGTTTTGTTTGCTTTGATCAGATCGTATAAAGATGCCAGTGTTCTGTTTCCATTCAATCCCAGTTTTGCATCGGGATGAAGAGTGTCATCCAACACCTGGTATTCCAAACCAATTGCACTACCCTGGTTATTTTCAGAAAGTGTGACAAAGTATTTTAATCCACTGTTTGCACCGGGAGTCAATTTAAATTCAAATGAAAGATCAAATGCACTGAACTCTTCTTTAGTTACAATATCACCACCGTTTGCAGACTCCCTACCTGCTGACGGCAAAACTTTCATTATTCCATCTTTTATTTCCCACCCTTTTTCAGGAAAAGTTTTTTTGTAAGCGCCAACCCACCCATTAGAGGTTTTCCCGTCAAACAATAATTTCCAGCCATCTTTTTTTTCATAATCAGTTAAAGTATTTGACTTAAGATTAGCTACATAAATTCCTTTCGGAAAAGCAGAAGCAGTAAGACCTGATGTTTTTATGCGAATGTTCTTCCAACAAAGCTTTATTCCTTTTGATTTTTCGTTGTTGATCGCATGGACCTGTAAAGCGATGAGTCCTTCATTTGCCGTGATCGTATCTACCACATAAGCTGTTGCTACCTCATCAAGCCAGGTTTTAATTGTATTTCCTATACATTCAACCCTGATCTTATGAAAAACATTGGGAGTAAGCATTGCCTGTGCTTTTGAATTTAAGGAGCCGGGATAAAGCCATTCTCTTCTTCCCTCATCGTATACTCCACCACTCCATTTACGTGATGATGGATCTATTTCAAACTGGTAACCGAAGACCTTGCCTTGTCCTTTATTGCCTGTTGCATCAAAATTACTTTTGAATTGTATGCCTGAATTAGAATTGGTGTCAGTGATCATTGCTTCAAGCTCCAGGATAAAATCACCGGCAAATTTTTTATCACTAACAAGAAAAGAATTGGGAGAATTCATAACGGTTGTACCGACTATAATGCCGTCCTCCACTTTGTATTCAGCTTTTCCTGTCATCAGTTTCCATCCATTGAGGGTTTTGCCATCAAAAAGTGATTGCCAACCCTGCGAAAAAATTGCTGTGGAAATAAAAAGAGAAAATAATATCAGTGTTGTTTTCATGAAAATTGTTTTGTGAAGTCAAGTTAAGGAAAGAAATAGTCTTTACAATGTTTTCAGGTATTCGATCACGGCTTTGCGTTCTTCACCGGTTAATTTATCTGCGAAATAATGACCGTAATTTCCATAACCGGGTAAGGTTGTTTTGTAAATTAATTTATCGCCTGGAGTATCAAACATAACAAACTTCCACCCCAGGTTTTCATAATCGTATTCGGGTTTATCAAAATCCCTTGTCCAATACTTTGGACGAATAGGACTGTTAAGTACTGCTTCCAACGTTGGCACAGAGCCATTGTGAAAGTAAGGAGCTGTGATCCAAACTCCATCTAATGGCGGAGCCAGATATCCTTTGAATGGAACAAGTTTTCCCGGGTGATCGCCGGTGCTGAACCAACT
>DASYQG010000223.1:0-9197 GCA_036005825.1 Chitinophagaceae bacterium
TAAATCTATAAGTAGTGAAAAAAATACTTATTTATCATTAGGATTTATGGGTGGTTGGGTCCAGCATAGCATTGATCTTTCAAAAGTAACAACAAATAGTTTATATGATGGCATGGGGATTGGGGAAAATATCACTGATCCAACATATTCATATCTTGATGGAAGCGTAGGAATGAGCTTGAATTCTGTTTTGAACAGCAATCCCGATAATAATTATTATATCGGTGCGGCTTATCATCATTTCAACCGCCCCCGAAACTCGTTTTATAGAGATAAGAACATAGAATTAAATCCAAAATGGGTTTTTTCCGCTGGCCTCAAGCTTGCGGGCAATGAATATTCTTTTGTGTCTATAGAAGCTGATCATTCACGGCAAGGATCATTTAAAGAAACTGTATTTGGTGCCATGTATGGTTATAAAATTGGAGCTTATCCGGATGAACCGGATTATGTTTTGAGTATTGGAACTTTTATTCGATGGGATGATGCATTGATACCAATTGTAAAATTGGATTATCATCCATTTTCAGTTTCATTCAGCTATGATGCAAATATTTCAAAACTTAAACCAAGCAGCCACGGTCGTGGTGGTTTTGAAATTGGGATCAGTTGGATCGGTAAACGTGTCGATAACTCAAACCCTTATTTCAAGCCTCGGTTTTAAAGTAAAGCCCCCTTTTCCGGGGGCTTATAAATTTCTATTCACTTATTTTATTTATCATCAGGATTATTCATTCTGAAAACTAATGCAGCCACAGCCGCTCCACCGAAACCTGCAACGAAGTAAATCCATATATTATTCCAGGCAAAGACATGGACCACAGAAGCTCCTATCGCAACTGCCGGATTAAATGCACCTCCTGAAGTGCCGCCAATTAGTGATCCCACAACAAAAATTGTAAACCCTATTGCCAGTCCATAGAAACTATTACCTGCGGTTGCTTTAGATGTAGCGACGTTAAGAACAACATAAGCCAAAGCAAATGTTCCAAGCACTTCAGCTAACAATGCCTTTGTTGTATCAAGTGTCTGCGTCGCTTCTGCAGGCATTTCTTTAAAAACACCAGCGACCAGTGCCGCTGCAATTGCGCCAGCTACTTGTGATACCATATAAATAAGAGCATCATTCAATTTTATCCTCCCCCGGATCAATACAGCTAAAGTAACAGCCGGATTATAGTGTCCCCCTGAAATATGGCCACCTGCATAGATCATTACCATCAATGATGAAGCAATCGCAAGAACAGCAAGATCACCGCTGGCCAAAGCAGCTGCTAATACAAGAAAAAAAGTTCCGATGAATTCTGTAATGTATTTATTCATAACAGTGGTTTTGCCCGGATAATACCAGGCGGTTAAAAAATAAATTAAAAAATCTTTGAAAAGATAATTGTTTCTTTGAAAAATGGGATCAATTAATTTTAAATGAATTTAAATTCTTTTTATGAAAATCGAGATTGGGCAGGTGGCACCGGATTTTACTTTGTATGATTCTGCAAGAAACAAAGTGACTCTTTCGAATCTGAGAGGCCAGAACGTATTACTGCTTTTTTTCCCGCTGGCATTCACCAGCACATGCACAGCAGAGCTTTGTTCAATAAGAGATAATATTTCTTTTTATAATAACGTAAACGCAAAAGTGTTTGGAATTTCCGTCGATTCGCTGCATACATTGGCAAAATATAAAGCAGATCAAAATTTGAATTTCACATTGCTTAGTGATTTCAACAAGGATGTCTCATCATTATATGGCAGCATATATGAGATGTTTGGCTATAATATGAAAGGTGTGTCAAAAAGATCTGCGTTTGTGATTGATAACGATGGGATCGTTCGCTATGCAGAAGTTCTTGAGAATGCAAGTGAGCAACCAAATTTTAAAAACATCACTCTTACTCTTGAAAGTTTAGGATAATGAATCGGGGTTTTACGATTTTGGGCGCTAAATATATGATTTCCAGTTTTTTTAATCCTATGAGGCTTTTACGTTGCAGGAGAAAAAAAATCCGCCTATTTTGCACAAATAAAGTTAAATTTGTTTTAGTGAAGAGATTTCTACCAATAATATCCTTTATTCTGTTGACAGCCGTAAACTCTAAGGGGCAGTCTACTCGTGAGCCATCTCCCGATGCAACTCAGCGTATCATGAAGTTTTACCCTAACCCTGCTACAACTTTTATTAAAGCTGAATTTCAAAAAAATTTTAATGCAGGCTATACATTGCAAATAATAAATTTTATTGGCAAACAAGTTTACGAAGCTAAAAATGTTAACTCAAGCACAACGCTTGATCTTTCAACTTATACCCGTGGTGTTTATATTTATCAATTAAAAGATCCATCAGGAAAAATAGTAGAGTCAGGTAAATTCCAGGTCTCAAAATAATAACCCTCAATAATATTTTAAAAACACTTCAATTGAAGTGTTTTTTTATTTTAACTCTTATTGTACCTGAACGATCAGAAATTTAAGGTACTGAGTGTTCTCAATACTTCTGACGATCGGATGATCGGGCGCCTGTGCCTGGAAACAAACCTGCCTTAATTTCCTTTTTGCATCTTTAGCAGCCATTTCAATTGTTTGTAAAAACAACTCAGCATTTACAAGGCTTGTACAAGATGAAGTGACAAGAAACCCACCGGGCTCAATAAGTTTCATGCCTCTTAAATTTATTTCTTTATATCCCGCAACTGCTTTTTGAATTGTTTCCCTGCTTTTGGTAAAGGCAGGCGGATCCAGCATTACCACATCATACTTTTTTTCTTCTTTGCTCCATTGTTTTAATACATCAAAAGCATTTGCAGTTTGAAACTTGCAGATATTACCCAATCCATTTAAGGCAGCATTTTTATTTGCTTGCTGAACTGCATTCTCTGAAATATCAAACCCTAAAACTGATTTGGCGCCATAATGAGCAGCGTGAATTTCAAAAGTTCCTGTATAGGTAAAAGCGCCGAGCACATTTGCTCCTTTTACAATATGCTGAATAGCTCTCCGGTTATCCTGCTGATCAAGAAAATATCCTGTCTTTTGTCCGTTTTCTATATCAACATTAAATTTTAATCCATTTTCATTGATGATAATGTTGGTATCAAATGGTGCTGATAAAAAACCCTTTTGTTGGATCATACCTTCAACCTCTCTTACCGGTACATCGTTCCGTTCATATATTCCTTTCGGAGCAAAAATTTTATTCAACGCATTTACAATTGCAGGCTTCCAAACATCGATGCCAAGCGCCAATGTTTGAATAACAAAATAATCATTGAACTTATCGATTATCAATTGTGGCAATGAATCAGCTTCGCCAAAAACAAGTCGGCAATTTTCAACATATCCGATCTTTTTACGATACTCCCAGCATTCTAATATTCGCTTATAAAAAAATTCTTCATCGATCCGTTTGCTTTTATCTCTTGTCAGCAACCTCACCAGGATCTGCGATTTTGGGTTGATATATCCGCTACCAACAAATTTATTATCATGTGTAAAAACCGTTACTATTTCACCACCTTTCATTTCGCCATCAACTCTATCCACCTCATTGTTAAAGATCCATGGATGACCCTCGATTACCCTTCTGCTGATCTTTTTTCCGAGATAAACTTTTATCATTGCGCAAAGGTAATTGTCGCGGAATATTGAAAATGAACTAGTTTTCGCCACGTCAATTTGTCTTTATATTAGCGTTGGCAGTATTATTGACAACCTTACCTTTGCAATCAATTTTTAAAAAAATGCGTCAAAAAGATACGAAAGAGGCAAGTGAACAGGCAAAAATGCAGAATACAGAAGAGCCTGAAGTGGGTATAAATGCTGATGAAAATATCAGTGGCATTTCACACTTAAATGAGCCCTTAGCAAATGAACCTGAATTGGAAACACTTCGAAATGAGCTCGGCGAAATGAAAGATAAATTTATCCGTAAAGTGGCCGAGTTTGAAAATTTTAAGAAAAGAAGCTTGAAAGAGAGAGTAGAGTTGATCCAAACCGCTGGTAAGGAAGTCATAATTGATATGCTTGAAGTGTTGGATGATTGTGAAAGAGCTGAAAAACAAATGAGCAGTTTGGATGAAAAAGCTAAAGAAGGTGTAATGCTTGTGTTTAATAAACTGAAAAGCCTATTAACAGCTAAAGGACTGAAGCCGATGGAAACGATTAATAAAGAATTTAATCCGGACATTCACGAAGCAATCACAGAAATACCTGCACCGACTCCTGAGCAAAAAGGAAAAGTGATAGACGAAATTCAAAAAGGATATTATTTGAACGATAAAATAATTCGCTACGCAAAAGTTGTGGTGGGAAAATAAGTTATGTCAAAAAGAGATTACTACGAAATATTAGGTGTCAACAAAACTGCTTCTGCGGATGAAATTAAAAAAGCATACCGTAAAGTAGCGATGCAATTTCATCCCGATCGAAATCCTGGCGATAAAAGTGCTGAAGACAAATTTAAAGAAGCTGCTGAAGCATATGAGGTGCTAAGTGATAATGATAAAAAAGCACAGTATGATCGTTATGGTCATGCAGGAGTAAGCAGCAATGGTCGTGGATTTAGCGGTGGTGGAATGAATATGGAAGACATCTTCAGCCAGTTTGGAGATGTTTTTGGTGAAGACCTGTTTGGAAGTTTCTTTGGCGGCGGTGGGGGCAGAGGCAGATCCTCAAAAGCAAGAGGGATTCGCGGAAGTAATCTTCGTGTAAAGATTAAATTGACCTATGAAGAGATCGCTAAAGGTGTAACAAAAAATATCAAAGTAAAGAAGCATGTTGTTTGTAATACTTGTGGCGGTAGCGGAGCAAAGGATAAAGGAAGTGTACAAACATGTGGCACTTGTGGAGGATCAGGGCAAGTAAGAAGAGTTACCAATACATTTATTGGCCAAATGCAAACTGTAACTACATGTCCGACTTGTAATGGCGAAGGGTCAACTATTACTGTAAAATGTCCTGCATGTAAAGGCGAAGGAAGAGTTTATGGAGAAGATGCGATCTCTATCGATATTCCTGCTGGTGTACAGGAAGGTATGCAATTAAATCTAAGTGGAAAAGGCAACGCTGGTGAAAGAGGCGGCGCACCCGGTGATCTGATCATACTTATCGAGGAAGAACCACACAAGGAATTGCAACGTGATGGAATGAATGTTGCTTATGATCTGCATATCTCTTTTACAGATGCCGTGTTTGGTACGCAACTCGAAGTTCCTACTATTGATGGTAGAGCCAAAATAAAGATCCCAGCAGGCACACAAAGCGGAAAAATTTTCCGGTTAAAAGGAAAAGGATTTCCTGCAGTTAATAGCTATCAAAAAGGCGATCAGTTGATACATGTAAATATATGGACTCCTCAGCATGTAAGCGCCGAAGAAAAAACTATGCTTGAAAAAATGAGTCATTCGTCCAATTTCAAACCTAATCCTGATAAAACAGATAAAAGTTTTCTTGATAAAATGCGGGAGCTTTTTTCTTAATATTCAATTCAATATTTGGATCTGTTTGTTCAACCGGCAGTTCAAATGTTGAATAAAGTTCCCCACATTTCTCGATATAAATTCTTCGTTTAAGCTTAATCAGTATTAAATATGCTTGGCATAATTATTTACAAATAATAATTTATGAAAAGCAAGTCCGAAACTAAAAAGTCCAAACAATCTAACTTAAAACGGTTCTTAAAAATTCTTGGGCCTGGACTTATAACAGGCGCCAGTGATGATGATCCTTCAGGTATTGCAACATACTCACAAGCAGGGGCAAAATTTGGATTAGCAACTTTATGGACTGCATTAATTACATTTCCTCTAATGGCCGCCATACAGGAAATGTGTGCAAGAATTGGTATAGTCACTTCACAAGGATTAACAACTAATATCCGCAATAATTATCCTAAGCCGATCTTATACCTGATGATACTTTTTACTTTCCCCGCTGTCATTCTCAATATCGGGGCTGATATAGCCGGTATGGGGGCTGTAGCGAATCTTATTTTTCCGTCAATTCCCTCTTACTTTTTCACTATTGCCTTTACAGGAATACTTATGGCATTGATCATTTATTTACCCTACAAAAAAATAGCTGCTATTTTAAAATATCTATGCATCTTTCTTTTACTTTATCTCGTTGTGCCTTTTCTTGAAAAACAAAATTGGGGAGAAATTGCAACGCATACTTTTATTCCGACGATAAAATTTAATAAAGATTTTATCAGCATTCTTGTTGCTCTCCTCGGAACAACTATTTCGCCTTATCTTTTTTTCTGGCAGGCAACCATGGAATCCGAAGACATAAAACATAAAAAAAGAAGATTAATAGTTGATAAAAGAACAATACAAAAAATGGATATGGATGTTGATCTTGGAATGCTCTTTTCCAATCTTGTTATGTATTTTATTATTCTTACGACAGGGACAGTTTTATTCAAAGGTGGTGTCACAGAAATTAACTCTGTTGAACAAGCTGCAAAAGCATTAGAACCTCTGGCAGGAAAGTTGTCTTATTTATTATTTGCTCTGGGAATAATCGGCACAGGCCTGCTGGCAATTCCTGTATTAACAGGTTGCCTCTCTTATATGTTGTCGGAGACTTTTAACTGGAATGGAGATCTTGATAAGAAATATTACCAGGCAAAACCTTTTTATTGGGTCATTATTATTTCACTTCTGATCGGCCTTGCGATCAATTATATCGGTATAAACCCAATACAGGCACTCCTATATACTGCCATTTTATATGGTGTTACTTCACCTGTTCTTATTGGAGTGATACTTCATATTTCAAATAATAAAAAAGTAATGGGAGAATTTACAAATGGCAAGTGGTCAAATATTTTTGGAGCTATTGCTTTACTGCTAATGACCGCTTCGGCAACTTTGCTTATCTATTTTCAATTCAAATAATTAATTCTTGTTCTTCTTTTTCTTTTTTGTGTAAAAGTCTTTTGCCTTATACACTAATTCCGCAAATTGTGCTTGATTGACATCAGTTGGATTTGCTGATTCACTTGCATTAAACAACACATCTCCCCAACTTATATCTTTTACAAATTGAGACGATTTAAGAATTGAACCGAACATGATAACAGAACTTGCAAAACGATACATCGGATCGAGTTCCTTAAACAAGATCGGATCATAAGGAAATTTTTGACTCATTTCAAGTTCCGCGGTTTCCGTTGGTAATTTATATTGCAATTTCACTTCTGCAAAATGATCCGAATATACATTTGTACCACTTGTAAAATTTGGTTCAATTTCAAAAGCAACCGTGATGGATTGACCAGAACCAATTTCGCCTCCTTCTACTTCAGAAGTTGAATCAGCAAGAGCTCCTATTTTATTATCAAAACCAATTAACCGGTATTGTTTTACCAATGACGGATCAAATGTTACATGCATGTGGGCATCATCGGCTATGGTGTATAATGTTTGGGTAAACTCTTTCATAATGATCTTTTCCGCTTCCTGGAAATTATCTACATAAGCAAAATTCCCATTTCCTTTCCTGGCCAGAGTTTGAATTTTTGAATCTTTATAATTGCCCATGCCAACTCCAAGGCAGGTTAAATAAATTCCCGATTCCCTATGACGTGATATCATTTCATCCAATTCTTGTTCCGTTTGAAGACCTACATTAAAATCGCCGTCTGTTGCAAGAATGACCCTGTTATTACCTTTTTCAATAAAATGTTTTTTAGCAACTTCGTATGCTAACTTAATTCCTGACGCACCGGGTGTAGAGCCTCCTGGCTGCATTTCATCAATTGCTTTAAGGATCCTTTCTTTTTCATTACCTGCTGTTGGAAAAAGTAATACGCCGACTGCACCGCCATAAACGACTATACTCACTGTATCCTTTTCTCTCAAATTCATAGCAAGCATTCTAAATGCTGATTTTAATAATGGCAATCGATTAGGCATATCCATTGATCCGGAAATATCAACCAGGAAAACAAGATTTGAGGGAGGCAATGAATCAAGATTTAGTTTTTTGGAAAAAACATTTATAAAAAAAAGTGCATTATCCTTATTCCATGGACAGTTGGTGAGTGTGGTTTTTATTTTGAATAACGAGTGATCGGCAGGTGTTTCATATCCGAAATTGAAATAGTTCAACATTTCTTCGATGCGCACCGCATCAGGTGGCACCGCAAGATCAAGATTTATAAACCGCCTTATATTACTATAAGAGGCCCTATCAATATTTAAAGCGATCCCCGTTGTTGGATAATTCTTTGTTTCAACAAAATTATTTTCAACAAGGCTTGCGTAAGTTTCATTATCGGAATACCATTTTTTTTGATTTTCTCTTGAAAGATCTTTAGTAAGCGAGGCAAGCCTGTGCTTTTTATTACTGGAGGCAATGGAGGGTAAAAGTTTTAGGTTAAGAGTAAGATATTTATCTGCCTTCACCAGCACTTGTTCCGCCAGGTATCCTTCATAGGTAAATATCAATGTGTCGGATTCTTTTGAAGACAGAATACCAAACGATCCGGAATTGCCAGTGCGAAAAAGATAACCAGTACTTTGTTGTCGGATATTTACATTTTGCAAAAGGTTACCACCTTCATCCCTCACCTCACCGCGGAGATAAAACTGCTGCCCGTTAAATGGCAAAGCGATCAGCAGCAATAAAAATATAGTTAAAAAGCTTTTCACATGGATATTTAATCGCAATCAAAGTACAAAAATCCAATAAGTAATGGGCCTGTACTGCTATGTCAGCTGGTAAATTTCTTTTAAATTCCTTCCCAGTCCGTCATAATCAAGGCCATAACCCACTACAAATTTGTTTGGAATTGAAAATCCGAGATAATCAATTCTAATGGGAAATTTCACAGCCTCAGGTTTATGGAGTAGTGCAGCAATTTTCATTGATGCTGGTTGGTGATGAAGCAACTTTGGTAAAAACTCGTTCAATGTTTTTCCGGTATCAACTATATCTTCAAGTATAATTATATCTTTTCCTATAATATCAACATCTAACCCGATCGCTGTTATAACCTGCCCGCTTGATGTTGTTCCTTTATACGATGCTAATTTGATAAAACATATTTCCGCATCTATTGTAAGATACTTAAAAAGATCGGATGCAAACATGAATGATCCATTTAAAATGGCAATGAACATTGGTCGCAAACCGGCATAATCAGAATTAATTGCATCCGCAATTTTTTTTACCTGCTGTTGTATGTCCTGTTC
>DASYQG010000224.1:0-2775 GCA_036005825.1 Chitinophagaceae bacterium
CTGTATATCTGGGCAAAAAATTCTAATTATGAAAAGAATATTTGCGACATTTTCACTTTTGTGCATTCTTTCATTTACATCAAAAGGACAGGATACTAAAAAGGTTTTTACATCTGACATTGATAACTTCTGGACGGCTTATGATAGTATTCAAACAACAAAAGACAGTTTAAAGCAAATAGCGTTTATCAAAAGACTTTATATTGACAAAGGCACCAAAGGCTTAAAAGCCTTTATGGCCGTAAGAAATTATGACGCGAAACTATGGGTACAGCTAATTCGCATGTATCCAAAATTCTGGAGTTCCATCAGACCGAATACACTTACATCAAAATCATATGCGCCAGAAATAGAAAAAAGCATAAACAAATTCAAAGAATTATACCCAGACCTTAAAGAAGCTAAGATGTATTTCACTGTTGGTGGACTTCGATCAGGTGGAACAACGATGAATGATATGGTTTTGATAGGATCAGAAATTGCTACTGGGAATGCATTAACCGATGTGTCAGAATTTCCGAATAAATGGCTTGAGGGTGTATTTAAAAATCAACAAGCAGACAATATAGTTCCATTAAACATTCATGAATATGTACACACTCAACAAATAGGCAATCCGCAGAATTTGTTGGGGCAGGCAATAAAAGAAGGCGCATGCGATTTTATTACTGAATTGGTGATCGGTAAGCTAATGCAGAACAATTATATTGTTTACGGAAGAGAACATGATGCTGAATTAAAAGAGCAATTTAAGTTCGAAATGTTTACCACTGCTTATACTAATTGGTTATATAATGGGTCAACCAGTAAGACGGTTGCTGACTTAGGATATTATATGGGGTATACAATTTGTAAGTCGTATTATAATAATTCTACCGATAAGAAAAAAGCAATAAAAGAAATAATTGAATTGAATTATTCAGACAGCACTGCAGTTGAGGACTTTTTAAAAAGATCAAATTATTATACAGAACCAATAAATAAAGCAGAGCTTAGACAAGCATTTGAATCGAAACGACCGTCTGTTATTAGGCTTGAACCTTTTGCAAATGGCGACAGCCTGGTTGATGCCGGCATCAAAGAACTGAAGATCGTTTTTTCATCTTCAATGGATAAAAAAGGATACTCCATCAATGATGGAAAAAGAGGAAAAGACTATTCACCCATTTCTGGTGTAGTTGGATTTTCTGATGATGGCACTTCTTTTACACTTAAGATCGACATGAAACCAAACCATGAATATGAGTTTATCATTACTGATAAAAGTTTCAGATCAAAAGATGGTTATTCGTTAAAACCTTACGAAGTGAAATTCAAAACCAAATAACCCAGCCTTATGCTTGACAATTTCCGAAGAACCTTTACCGATTTAACATTGATCATTGAGCACCGGGAACACAATAAACTATCTGAATATTCAATTGAAGTCCCTGACAAATTCAATTGGATTCGGGATGTATTTGAACCTATAATTGTGCTTGAGCATGGCAATCGCAACATGCTGGAATTGGTTACTGACAATCCATCAGAAGCCGTGACACTTACTTATAAGCGGGGATCAGAAAAATGCAATCAACTATTGAATCTTTTGCGAAAGCAGGACGTACAACAGGGAGATGATGTATTTATTATGTGCGGATTGAATGAAGGTCTATGGATAAGTTATCTGTCCGCTATCAAAGGTGGGTTGATCTTAATTCCCGCTGCAAGCATACTTACAGTAAATGATATTGTTTATCGTTTTCAAAAAGCCGCACCGAAAGTAATTATTGCCGACAATGATAATACAGAAAAGATGGAACAAGCGTTGCTGCAATACAACAAACCGATTAAAGTAAAATTATTGTTGGATGGTGAAAGGAAAGGGTGGATGTCCTATAGTATGATTGATAAAGAAGAAAAAGAAGCGATCGCCGCAGATACAAATAAAGATGATGATTTGTTTTGGTTCTTTACTTCAGGTACTACAGGAATGCCTAAGGTGGCTGTACATACGCAGTCAAGTTATCCATTGGGACATTTAACTACCGCTGCATGGATCGGGTTAAAAGGTGGAGATAAGCATTTTAATATTTCACAACCGGGATGGGCAAAGTTTGCATGGAGTTGTGTGTTTGCTCCGTTGAATCTCGGCGCAACAGCTTTTGCCTATGTAACCAAAGGAAGATTCATAGCCGGCAACTATTTAAAAATTATACAGGATCACAAAGTAACCACGCTTTGTGCACCTCCAACAGCATTGCGGATGTTGATCAATGAAAATTTAAATGAATACCAATTCTCATTGCGTGAATGTGTAAGTGCAGGTGAACCTCTCAATGCAGAGGTTATAAAGATCTGGAAAGATGGAACGGGGCTTGAAATACGTGATGGATATGGGCAAACAGAAAGTACTTGCATGATCTGTAATCTGCCAGGCGGTAAGATCCGGTTTGGATCGATGGGCAAGCCAACGTTTATTTATGATACGATGATCGCTGATGCAGATGGAAATGAATTACCCGTCCATGAAACCGGGCAAGTGGCCGTTCGCATGCATCCTGAACGTTTCCGCGGAATTTTTAAATCATATATCGGCGATGAGGAAAGGCAAAAACAAGTTTTCAAGCATGGACTTTATTACACTGGTGATAAAGCTTATAAAGATGAAGATGGCTATTATTGGTTTGTTGGCAGAGATGATGATGTGATCAAATCATCTGATTACCGTATCGGCCCTTTTGAAATAGAAAGTGTTTTGTTGGAGATAGAAGAAGTATTAGAATCTGCAGTTGT
>DASYQG010000225.1:0-5547 GCA_036005825.1 Chitinophagaceae bacterium
TACTGTGCGGCAGTGATCTTTTCTTTTTCTTCTTATACCTGTGCCCAGGAAATGTCTTCCAGAACTTATACGGTTAAGGATGGACTTCCGTCCAGCTATGTTTACGGTACTTACCAGGATAAATTGGGTTATCTATGGATAAGTTCTACCGATGGCCTTAGCAGGTTCGATGGAAAATATTTTACAGATTGCGGGCCATCTCAAGGTATGCCTCGCTTAATGGATAGTCATTTAAGATTATGGTCCGCTTCATCAAGAGGTGTAGATGAGTTTAAAGAAAACAAATTTATTAACTATTCTTTCTCTGATTCAGCAAATATACGCTGGGTTTACCAGGTATTGGAAACCCAGAATGGCAATGTATGGTCTCTGACTTCTGCAGGAGTATACCAATTTAATTTTAATAAATGGCAGAAAGTTGAATTATACCCCGGTTACGAAAACCATGCATGCAGAAATATCATAGAAACAAAGGAAGGCTTATATATTAATTATGGAGATCTATTGGTATTCAGAAATCCAGATGGTACTTACAAGATCATAGGTGATCTGAAAGCCGATGGCTATTATTATAATGTCTTAACATTATCAGGGGTAAATATTTTCATCTCTACTTTGGACGGCATATATGAGATCATAAATAAGCAACTCGTTAAGTTGCCTGGCCCATTAGGCAAGTTAAAGGGCTTGTACACGTGTTTTCGCGACAGCAAAAAAAGATGGTGGGTTGCAAGTTTTGAAATGGGTTTAAAAAGGATACTGGACGGGGACACCATTAATTTTATTACAATATATAATTCTAAGGCCGGTAATTTTATAAACTATATAAATGAAGATAACCAGGGAAATATTTGGATAAGTACGGGAAATGGGTTGATAAAATTTTCGGAAAAAGCGTTTAAAATTTTTGACCTTAGGGTGGTAACCAGGAATAATTTTTTGCGGAATGTGTTCCAACCCCCTGATGGACCACTTTTGATCAATAACGGAAGCATGACTCTCCATACTTTTCAAAATGGAGTATTCGCAAGTAAAAAATTACAGAAAAGTAGCAAAACTGCGCTCCCCAATAATGAATTGATTATTGACAGTTATGCTTTTGACGATAAGGGTCGCTATTGGTATTCCGTCAGGGGTTTTGCTTTGATGATGCAGGATGGATATAACATATATGAACAAACTAAACAACTAGCTCATTTAGGTGACGAAGTATTTGATGTTGTATTTGATAGTTGCAGAAAAAAAATACTTGTGGCTGTAAGAACGCAAAATATTCCATGCCAGTTCAACGATAGCTCATATAGTGTGCTTCCGGTAACCAATACTATTGAAGTAAAAGGCAATATTATGCGTTTACATCAATGCACAAACGGCACTATTTTATTTTCGACTGATCAGGGTTTGATTTACTCAATTGATAAACACAATATCTGTACACTGCAGTTAAAAGAATTTGATGCAAAAGGGATAGTACGGAATTTTTTTAATGACCCATCAGGGGATACGTGGATAATATATGTCGACAAAGGATTACGTCGTTATTCGTGGCAAGGAAATACATTGATTTTCAAAGAAGATTTAACTAAAGCCAATGGATTATCCTCTGACAACATTACAGACTTATGTTTTGACAATAAGAAAAATTTATGGGTGTCTACTAATTCAAACGTAACTGTTTTTTCAAAAAAAAGTAATCCTTCAAACAACCAAACTTACCAGTTAATTAGTTTTTTTAATGCAGACGATCTTCAAGCGGAAGCCGGCATTGGGGCTCGGCTGACCAAAGACAAAGAAGGAAATATTTGGTATTTCTCTAATAGATATTTAATATGTTTTTACCCTGATAAAATAATTTATGAATCGCCTGCCCCTTCTATGCAGATTGAAAATGTAGAATTAAACCTCCGGCAAACTAATTGGGCTGATTATTCGGATTCTGTATCTGGTATTTTTCAATTGCCACATGACCTTCGGCTTTCCCATAAAAACAATACGCTCAGCTTTTATTTTAAAGGTATTTTTTCATCGGGTACAGAAGGAATTAAATATTCATATCAGCTTGAGGGATTGCAAAATTTGTGGAGCAACCCATCTTCCAATTATTTTGTTTCATTTGCCAATCTTCGGCCGGGAAGATATCTTTTCAAGGTAAAATCACAATTGCCTAACACAGGCTGGAGCGAAGCTGCGGTATTTTCTTTTACTATTATCTCCCCGTTCTGGATGAGGTGGTGGTTTATTGGGTTATGTATAATGATGCTGTCAGGAATTATTTACAGCATTTATAAATATCGTATCAACCAGTTAAAAAAATTATTAGCTATCCGCACAAAAATTTCGCGGGATCTGCATGATGAGATCGGATCAACACTTACAAGCATCAACATTCTTTCAAAAGTTTCGCAGAATAACCTGGAAAAAGATAAATTCAAAGCCTCAGAGTTGTTGCAAAAGATCACTGATCAGTCGGCTGACATGCAGCAAAGCATGAGTGATATTGTGTGGTCGATACGACCTGACAATGATAAAATGGAAAACCTTGTGATCCGGATGCGTGAATATCTTGGACAAACTGCCGAGGCAAGAAATATGCAAGTACAATTTTCTGTCGATGAAAAAGTATTGAATGAAACCCTGTCAATGCAGCGCCGGCAGCATATTTTTCTCATTTTTAAAGAAGCCGTTAACAATGCTGTCAAATATTCCGAAGGAAAAACAGTATCCGTGTTTCTCGGCAGGGAAAATGGTCATATCAGGCTTAGTGTAAGGGATGACGGATTGGGATTTAATGTAGACAAAATCACGTCGTCCAGCGGATTAAAGAATATGCAGGCAAGGGCAAAAGAATTAAATGGGATTTTACACATAAAGTCAGAAGCAGGAATTGGAACTGAAGTGAAGTTAATATGTACGACTACATAAATATGTAGTAATACTTGGCCCTGGTTTCGAAGTAACTTACAAAGCAAATAATTATGGCGGTACAAATACTGGTATATGATGATAGTGATGTTATGAGAGAAAGCCTGCGTACTTTATTATTTGAAGAGCCGGGCTTTGAAGTAATAGCTATGCTGCCAAATGCGGAAACGGTAGAGACGGATATCAATGAATTGAAACCCGAAGTGGTATTGATGGATATTGATATGCCAGAAGTAAATGGTGTGGAAGCTGTAAAAAGGATCAGAAAACTCAATCCCCAGTTGCCGATCATTATGCTTACTGTTTTTGACGACAATGAAAATATTTTCAAAGCTATTTATGCAGGAGCTTCGGGTTACATCCTGAAACGTTATGTAACTGTAGAAATAGTTGCAGCTATACGCAATGTATTAAGCGGAGGTGCGCCGATGACGGGTACGGTTGCTAAAAAAGTTTTACAGATGCTTCCTGTTGCTGTAAGTGCAGAAGAAGAAAACCAGGTTTTGACTATAAAAGAAAAAGATATTTTACAGTTACTTGTAAATGGATATAGTTATAAAATGATCGCTTCAGAAATAAATATCAGTATAGATACCGTTCGTTTTCATATCAAGAAAATATATGACAAACTCCATGTCCACTCATCGACCGCGGCCGTATCAAAAGCCATTAAAGAAAAGCTAGTATAAGGCAGCTTTAGCATTTCATCGTAGATTTTCTATTACATCATTTATTGCCTGCTACATTGATATGTAGTTGACTTCTGCTTTTTATACTGATAATTTAGAGAAATTTTATTCAAGCCATTAAAATTTCAATTTCACTACCGACTTCACATCACTAAAAGCAAATCATAAAAAGCTGAAACGATCAACTACAAGTACATAACCACAATTCTTTAACTCAAAAATTTATCATCATGAGCTCATTGACCAAATGTTCACCTAAAAATTGGATACTGCTTATAGTCTGTACAATTTTTATAATTTCTGCCTGTCAAAAACAAGTTGACAAATCTGCAACTCAACAACAATCTGAGGAGGCAGGAGCTGCCAATAATAATGGCAATGGCCATTTGCAACAAACAAAAACATTTTCGTCGGATGTTGTTGTCAGTTGGATCAACTTGCAACTTCAAATGAACAAAGCGCCGCTGCCAGCGGGTACTGCAGGCCAGGGCAGCGATCGATGTATGGCATACTGCGGTATTGCACTTTATGAATCAGTGGTTCCCGGCATGCCGGCTTACCAAACATTGTTTGGCCAGCTCACGGATTTTCCTGAAATGCCATCAACCGAACCGGGCAAAGCTTATCATTGGGCTGCGAGTGCTAATGCTGCGCTTGCAGAAATGAACCGGAGACTTTTTCCGGCAACTGCTGATGCAAATAAAACTGCTATGACTAATCTTGAAAATTCATGGAAGGCAACGTATGCTACAGAAGTTGACGCTGCAACTTTGCAACGTTCTGTAGCATTTGGAAAAGAAGTAGCAACCAGAGTTTTTGGATGGGCTGCAACTGACGGATCGGCTAATATTAATCCACCATATGTACCTCCTGTAGGTCTGGGTCTTTGGATACCTACATCACCAACTCCAGCAGTTAACCCTTATGGGTATCAACGCCGGTTATTGGTGCCGGGTTCTGCAAATGGCACTACACTTGTACCGCCACCATCTTTTTCCACGGTTCCCGGTTCGCCATTTTATAATATGGTAAGAGAGGTGTATGATGCTTCAGCTACACCAACTACACTAACTGCCGGACAAAAAGCGATGGCAGATTACTTTAAAGATGTACCTGGCTATTCACCAGGCGGCACTTATGTTGCGCTTATGTCCCAGGCTTTGGACAATACAAAGCCATCGCTGGATATGGGAGCTCTCACTTATGTAAAAGTTGGATTGGCGATACATGATGCATCCATTGTACTCTTCACCAATAAATACCAGTTCAACCTGATTCGTCCTGTTACTTATATTAAGGCATATATTGATCCTAACTGGTCAACTTATGTTCCTACGCCTAATCACCCTGAATTTCCTTCGGGACATTCCACCACGGGTGGTGGTGCTCTCACCATGATGAGCAACATCTTTGGCGAGGACTTCCACATCACGCTGCATACCTACGATTATCTTAACTATCCGCCACGTAGCTATACCAGTTTTACTCAATTAAGTAACGAAATATCCGACAGCCGTTTTTATGGCGGGTTACATTACAGGGCCACTTTAGCCAAGAGTACCGAACAAGGTAAAAAAGTAGCAGAGAATATTTTAGCTAAAATAAAATTTTTGAAAGAGTAAAATTTTTCTGAACCATTAATAATTTGTGCAGGGTCAGGCCCGGGTATCATTTTACCTATCGACGGCGTTTCGCTGGATGGCAGAAGTTCAAGTGAGCCTGACAGGATATAAGCAAAGTTCATTAAAAATGAATTCCTGGCCCTGTTTTTTAATTTGGCGTATGAGAAGAACATAAACTTTTTTTGATTGCAGAAATCATGCTTTTATATTGGCTGTTGTGTTAAACGGTAATTTTTATCAGTATAAAGTTCGGTAACTTCCAATACGGCGATTTTAAAAAATCCTGGATGAAAATTATAACGAAACTTGGCATT
>DASYQG010000226.1:0-6002 GCA_036005825.1 Chitinophagaceae bacterium
CCGCTTAGATCATATTTCGATACTAGTGGCTTCTCCTTTTTCTGGGCAAGGGTGGTCTGAAAGATTAGCAGTGAAACAATAAAAATGCTGCACTTGAGACAGTAAAACCTGATTTTTAATGACATAGTTTCTGAATTTGGCTCTTGGATTGCTGTTTGAGTTTATGGTTTAGGCTATTTTAACCCTTTCAATTTAATATATGAACTTAGGAAATTTTACCATAAAAGCCGCTGAAGCTGTCCAGGCAGCTCAGCAATTAGCTTTTAATTCACAGAATCCCAATATCGAAACGGAACATATTCTAAAAGCGTTGATCGAACAACAGGATTCCCCGGTGGATTATCTGCTAAAGAAAAATAATGTTACCATCAATCTTGTCGATAGCAAGTTAGATGAGCTGATCTCAAAACTACCAACAACATCGGGTGATCCTGCGCAATCAGTGAGCCGTGATGCAAACAATGTTATTCTTCGGGCAGGTGCTGTAGTTAAGCAGTTCAATGATGAGTTTGTTACACCTGAACATCTATTGTTGGCAATTGTACAAGGCAATGATGCAGCAGGAAAGTTGTTGAAAAACTCAGGGCTTACCGAAAAAGGATTGATTGCAGCGATCAAAGAGCTGAGAAAAGGTGAGACGGTTACTTCTCAGACACAAAGCCAGGAATTCAATGCACTGAATAAGTATGCAAAGAATTTAAATGAGTTGGCCAGACAAGGCAAACTCGATCCTGTTATTGGGCGTGACGAAGAAATAAGAAGAACGCTTCACATACTTTCAAGAAGAACAAAGAACAATCCCATTCTTGTTGGTGAGCCGGGTGTTGGTAAAACGGCGATTGCCGAAGGCATTGCGCATCGTATTGTAAATGGCGATGTGCCTGAAAATTTAAAATCAAAAATTATTTATGCGCTGGATATGGGATTGCTGATCGCTGGTGCAAAGTATAAAGGCGAGTTTGAAGAAAGATTAAAAGCTGTAGTAAAAGAAGTGGGCGCCAGCAATGGAGAGATCATTTTATTTATTGATGAAATTCATACTCTTGTTGGTGCAGGCGGTGGGGAGGGAGCAATGGATGCAGCCAATATTTTAAAACCAGCTTTGGCAAAAGGTGATCTGAGAGCAGTGGGTGCTACTACGTTAAATGAGTATCAAAAGTTTTTTGAAAAGGACAAAGCACTAGAAAGACGTTTTCAGAAGGTATTTATTGATGAGCCATCGGAAGAAGATGCGATCTCAATTTTACGTGGCTTAAAAGATCGTTATGAAACGCATCACCATGTTCGTATTAAAGATGAAGCGATCATTGCGGCGGTTGAATTATCGCATCGGTACATTACCGATCGTTTCCTTCCTGATAAAGCAATTGACTTAATTGATGAAAGTGCAGCGAAACTTCGTTTGGAAATGAATTCAATGCCGGAGGAACTTGATAGATTAGAAAGACAAATTCGCCAACTGGAGATTGAAAGAGAAGCTATCAAAAGAGAGAATGATGATTATAAACTTAAAGAGTTAAACACGGAGATTGGAAATCTTTCTGTTGAAAGAGATACGCTGAAAGCAAAATGGAGAGAAGAAAAAGAATTGGTAGAAAAAGTTCAGAATGCAAAGGCTGAAATTGAAAACCTGAAAACATTGGCTGAAAGATTAGAGAGGGAAGGAGACTATGGAAAAGTGGCGGAGATCAGGTACGGTAAAATAAAAGAGCAGGAAAAGATCATTGAGGAGTTAAGCAAGCAACTTGAAACGAGTGGAGAGAAGCGTCTTTTAAAAGAAGAAGTGGATGCAGAAGATATAGCTGAAAGCGTTGCAAAATCAACCGGCATACCTGTAACCAAGATGTTACAAAGTGATAAAGAAAAATTATTGCATCTTGAAGAACATTTACACGAAAGAGTTGTTGGACAGGAAGAAGCGATCACTGCGGTTGCAGATGCAATAAGAAGAAGCCGTGCTGGTTTGCAGGATCCGAAAAAGCCAATTGGGTCATTTATTTTCTTAGGAACAACAGGTGTTGGTAAAACAGAATTGGCAAAAGCATTGGCAGAATATTTATTCGATGATGAAAGTATGATGACACGAATTGATATGAGCGAATACCAGGAAAAACATACTGTGAGTCGCTTGGTTGGTGCCCCTCCGGGATATGTTGGTTATGATGAAGGTGGTCAGTTAACAGAAGCAGTTCGCAGAAAACCTTACAGCGTTGTATTGCTTGATGAAATTGAAAAGGCACATCCTGACGTTTGGAATGTTCTATTACAAGTATTAGATGATGGAAGACTAACGGATAACAAGGGTCGTGTTGTGAATTTTAAAAACACCATCATCATCATGACAAGTAATATTGGTAGCAGCATCATCCAGGATGCATTTGAAAATGTAACAGAAAAAAATGTTGAAGAAGCAACTGAGAAAGCAAAAATTGAAGTGATGGCTTTGTTGCGTCAAACTATTCGTCCGGAATTTTTGAACAGGGTTGATGAGATCATAATGTTCCAGCCTTTGCTCAAAAAAGAAATTGTAGGTATCGTAAAAATCCAGTTGGGAAACCTGAAAAAACTGGTGGCCGAAAGTGGGATTCAGCTCGATTTCAGCGACTATGCTTTAGAATTTTTGGCTGAACAAGGCTTTGACCCTCAATTCGGTGCACGGCCATTGAAGCGTTTAATACAAAAGGAAATTGTGAATACGCTGAGTAGACGTATATTGGCCGGAGATATTGATAAATCAAGACCGGTTTTGGTGGATGTTTTTGACAACACCGTTGTATTCAGAAATGAAGAAAATGGCAAGCCATCATCAAAACCAAAAGAAAAAAAATCAACATTAAACAAATAATCCCGTGATAAAACGGGCAAGGAGTAAAGAGATATGCCAGCACCAAAAGAAATAGTAATTATTATTAAGCCTACGGAAATGTGGGTGGGAAATGAGAAAGCATCTGTGACCTTAATGGAATGGGGTGAATACGAAAGTGAAGAATGTGCAAAAGCAAATGAAGTCGTAAAACAGATATTAGAAAAGTATGAAGGAAAGATTAGGTTTCAATTCAGACATTTTCCGCTTACAAAAATTCATCAGCGTAGTTTAAAAGCAAGTGAATCTGCAGTAGCTGCCGGGCAAACCGGTAAGTTCTGGGAGATGCATAATATCTTGTTTCAAAACAGGAGAAATCTTGGGACAACAAGTTTGAAACTTTATAGTCGTGAAGCAGGGATCAGTGATAAAAATTTTCTTGACAATCTTGTTAACGGTACTTACGGTTGGCAGGTGCAGGATGATATTAAGGAAGCAATTGGAAGGGGTGTAAAAGAGTTACCTGCTTTTTTTGTCAATGATGAGCCCCTTGGAGTAAAACCGACGTTTGATAACCTGAGTAAAGCAATTGATATTGCATTAAAAAGCAAAGGCAAGAAAAAATCTGTTGCAAAGAAAAGAGCCTAAAAAAAGTCCTGCTGAAAAGCGGGACTTTTCTTTTTAGATCAGTTGATCATTTTACCAGCGGCTGCCGCTGCCGGCGAATGAACGACGATTGTTGTTGCCACCACTTCTTTCTTCACGTGGTTTCGCAACACTTACTTTAATAGCACGACCATCAACGGTGGCGCCATCTAGTTCAGCAATTGCTTTTTGAGCAGCTGTATCATCGGACATTTCAACAAAGCCAAAACCGCGGCTGCGGCCTGTTTCTTTGTCGTTAATAACTTTAGCTGATGTTACTTCTCCGTAATCAGCAAAATAACTTTTTAAGTCTTCATCTTGTACGTTGAAGCTTAAGTTTGAAACATAAATGTTCATTTACTTTTAAAATTTAAATTAAAAATGATCTGAGAAACGAGTACTGGAAAGAAGACTAACTATTTAGCAGATTAACGCTTAGCAGAAAAAATCATTTACTTACCAAAAACTAGAACTCAAATTTGAAGCACGAAGATAATACTTATTGACCGAATGTTCTTTTTTATTTTAAAAGAGTGGTTAATAAGACACAAAACATCCAGATTAACCGACTTTCAAAACATGTGGATTAAATTTCATTTCCTGATTAAAAATAAATATGTAGCTTTTGGCCTCAATCGTAAACCAAAATTAAAATATTATGAAACGAATTTCCACCACAGCAATAATGCTTGTTGCTGTAGCTTTGATCTCCACGCAATGTACAAATGAGAAGAAAGAAGAAACCAGCGAAGTAAAACCAACAGTTGCCCAATTTGGTGGTTTTGATAACCAGGTAAAATGGGGTGAGCGTCTAGTAACTATTTGTGGATGCAATGATTGCCATACACCCAAAAAAATGGGACCAAAAGGACCAGAGAATGATATGAGTTTGATGCTTTCAGGACATCCTTCCAAAGTGCCTGCTCCCGACATTGATCCGAAAGAAGCTGCCAAAAAAGGTCTGATCGTCACCCAAACGTTCACATCCTGGACGGGACCATGGGGAACAACTTACGCAGCCAACCTTACTTCAGACTCTACAGGTATCGGTAACTGGAAAGAAGAGCAATTTATAAAAGCGCTACATGAGAAAAAATGGATGGGACTTGAAAACACGAGGCCACTTATGCCGCCAATGTCTATGATGCCTGCAACCGAAATGAGTGATGATGAGCTGAAGGCAATTTTTGCTTATCTCAAAACAACGCCTCCCGTTAAAAATGTTATTCCGGAAGCTGCATTGATGCCGCCGCCGCCACCAGCTAAATAAATTTGACTGTTAAATATTTAAACCCTGCATGATCTGCAGGGTTTTTATTTTACTGCACTTTGATCTACATCAAAATTATCTGTACGAAAAGGGCAAAGCGGTAATCCCTCTTTACTGAAAACATTTCCAATTATCGTATTTCCAAATGCATAACGTACTTGTGCAGGTATTGCATCATCTTTCCAAACAATGATCTTATCTTTTTCAATCTTTGCCTGGGCGGGAAGCCATTGCTCTGTCTTAAGATCCAGAATATAAAAGCCTTCAATAGAAGTATTTTCTTTGAACCCTTTGGGCACATTCTCAAAACTTAAAATGATTTTATTATTAGAAGTTGTTTTGCTTTTATATATAGGGCTTTTATAAACAATCCCTTTTACTTTATACGTTTCTCCTAATGCCCAATTTGCAAGGCGATAACCAACATCATGTTTATTTGATGGATGGAGATTGTTAACGTCATCTATTAGGTCGGTTATTACAACCATCCCTGCATTAGGAAAATTCATCGCTTTTGTTTGTGCTTCCTGTACTAAAGCGCCGACATTATTATTTCCATATTTATACGGCGCAATTTGTACATAGTAAAATGGAAAATTTTTCTTCCATGCTTCACGCCATGATTTTATCATTGTAGTAAATAACTTGTAATAAGTATCATTATTACCGACATTACTTTCTCCCTGGTACCAAATAGCACCGGCAATACTGAACTTGGTAATCGGATCGATCATGGCATTGTAACAGAGGCCATCATGATTTGGCCACCAACGAAAACTTTGAAGGCGGGCTGCAGCTAAACGAAGTTCATCATCGTTGTCAAATATGAATTCCGGTGTCCATACTTCAGCAGGTGTTCCGCCCCAACTTGAATTGATCAAACCAACCGGTACATTCAGATCCTTACTTATTTTTTTTCCAAAGAAATAACCAACAGCACTGAATGATTTTAAAGAATTTGAATCACAAACCTTCCATTCAGCCTTTACATCATCTTGTGGATGATTGGCGGTTGTTTTAGGTATATGAAAAAATCGGATATTATTATTATAGCAAGCAGGCAATTCGTCTTTTATATCTTTTAATCCATTCCAATAACTCCATTCCATATTTGATTGACCAGAACAAACCCAAACTTCCCCAATCATGATGTCATTTAAGACAATTGTATTATTTCCTTTTAATGTAATTGTGTATGGACCTCCGGCGGCTGGCGTCTTTACTTTTATTTTCCAGTTTGCTCTATTGTTTACTGTTGCGGTATCGGTTTTCCCATTCCAACTT
>DASYQG010000227.1:0-49485 GCA_036005825.1 Chitinophagaceae bacterium
TGGAAACCTGAATTGCAGTTGATCGTTCTTTTCTGTTGTATGCTGTCCCTGGTTTACATGTTTAATCGCATCGGTGGAGTAAAAAAATATTTTAAGCCAACAACAAGCATCTTAACAGCACAAACACTGCCGGATTAAATAATCAGTAATCTATTGCAGGTTTTTTCAATTTGCCATTTGCATTTCCGGTAATCCGATGATGAAAGTGGAACCAGTATCGAGCTTACTTTCGGCTTTGATAAACCCATTGTGCTTTTCAACTATCTTTTTGCAAATTGACAAGCCAACACCCGTACCCTCAAATTCCTGGTAATTATGAAGGCGTTTAAACACTCTGAAAATATCTTCAGCATATTTATCATCAAACCCGATCCCATTATCCTGTACAGTAATTTTATAATAATTCTTTCCCTGGCTGTACTTAATAAACTTTGAAAGGTCCACGGGACTCATTGTTTCTGCTTTTACATCTATCACGAGATCAACAGACGGTTTTCTGAATTTGATCGCATTACTAAAGAGATTATAAAATAATTGTTGCATTAATCCCGGTACCGCAGAAACCACCGGAAGATTTTCATAATTTATCCGGGCATTACTTTTTTCTATTTCTACTTCCATTTCTGTCAGCACATTTTTTACTAATTCATTTAACGGTGTTTTTTTGAAATCATTTGAGCTCACAGTATGCCTTGAAAAATCCAGCAGGTTATTGATAAGATGCTGCATCCGTTTAGAAGAATTGATTATTTTACCGAAGTACTTTTCACTGTCAGGGTCGAAATTGTTATTGCGTAATATCTTATCGCTAAATACCTGTATTTTTCGCAAAGGTTCCTGCAGATCATGCGAAGCCATATAAGCAAACTGATCAAGTTCTTCATTCATTTGCTTCAGGCTTTCATTGTTGGCAACTAATTGTTCATTCAAAAGTTTTACCCTTTCTTCGGAAACTTTTCTCTCCTCAATTTCTTTTTGTAAAAATTCATTAGCCGCCAGCAACTTTTTTTCCTGCAACATCAGCTGCTGGTTCTTGCTGTACAATTCAACAAAAACAGCAACCTTTGCCCTCAACAATTCAGGGTTGATCGGTTTATAGATATAATCAACGCCACCCATTCTATAACCCCTGAACATAAAATCTTCATCGTAGTTATTGGCAGTGATAAATACAATTGGAATACTTCTCAGTTTATCCCGTTCATAAATAATTGTTGCTGTTTCGTAACCGTTAAGTTCAGGCATTTGTACATCCATGAGGATGAGAGAAAAATCATGATCATTCAATAATACTTTAAGAGCCGCTCTGCCGGAATTTGCTTTTACAATTGTATAATTATCTTTTTCAAGAATTGCTTCTATTGAAATAAGGTTATCAGCCCTGTCATCAACAACAAGAATCTTAGCTTCCGGCCTTCGTACAGGATTCGCTGTTTTCTCCATTATTCAATTATTTATACATCCATACTCTCATAAGTGATAGCAATTGATCAATTTTTACAGGCTTAGTTATATAATCTGAGGCGCCGGCATCTATACATTTTTCCCGGTCTCCTTTCATCGCCTTGGCTGTTACTGCAATAATGGGCAATGTTTTGTTTTTATGCTCCCTTCTTATCTTTTGCGTTGTTTCATATCCATCCATCTCCGGCATCATGATATCCATTAAAACAATGTCTATATCATGATTTTCTTCCAATATCGCCATTGCTTCCTGGCCGCTTTCTGCAGTAATTGTTTGAATAGCATATCGGTCAAATGCAGTTGTCAATGCAAACAGATTTCTAACATCATCATCGACCACCAGCACTTTTTTATTTGCAAGTATGTCATTTTTTGCCCGCAGGTTTTCTACGAGCTTTTTCTTTTCAGGTAATAAATTCTTATGATCAATATGCAATAGCATTACCATTTCTTCCAATAGAAGATCAAGTGAGTTTACGTCTTTTAATAAGATCTTATTCGCATACTGTTTTAATTGATTTCTTTCCTTTGGTAAAAAATCTTTGGCTGAATAGATTAATACCGGTGTCATTTGTATTTTGCTCATAGTACTGATCTCTGTCACCAGGTCAAGACCGCCAATATCAGGCAACATATAATCAACAATTATGCAATCGTAATTATTTTGGCTTATCAGTTCAAGTGCTTTGCGTCCGGTATCCACTATTTCAATGCTGATCAATTCCCCATTATCCAATACTTTTTTCATTTGTGAAGAATCAATTTCATTATCTTCTATCAACAATACTTGCTTTTGTTTTTTCTCATTGAATTGAACAATATCATTGAAGAGATTGCTTAATGCTTCCGTCTTCAATGGTTTCAAGTGGAAACTTCTTGCGCCCCGTTGCATCGCAAGTAACCTGTTTTCTTCACCTGAAATAAGATGCACCGGTATATGTCTGAAATTAATATCGTTCTTGAAGAGATCCAGTACTCTCCATCCACTTGCATCGGGAAGCTTTACATCAAGTGTTACAGCGATCGGGTTGTATTTATTTACCAGGTCAAATACATCGCCGAAATGAGTTGCCACTACAACTTTTAAATCCAATTCATGGGCCTTTTCGATCATGATCTTTCCAAAACGGATATCATCCTCAATTACTAATACCACTTTATCATTCGCCTGTATATTATTGCGATCATCTCCTACTTCGTTTATTATTTCATTTATGGCATCCAGGTCTTTTGTTTCACTTACTTTAATAGTGGGCACTGATTGAATAGCAGCATCAGTAACACCCGGTGCCAATTTATATTCACTTATCTGCAGGTTGGTTTGTTTTTCCCTTTTTGCTTTTACAGGATCATAATCAATCGGCAGGAATAACGTGAATGTACTACCAGAACCAATTTCACTGATCAGTTCAATTGAACCGCCAAGCAAATCTGCAAGTCCCCGGCTGATCGATAATCCAAGACCGGTGCCACCATACTTACGGCTGGTAGAACCTTCCGCCTGCTGGAACGCTTCAAAGATTATATTCTGTTTGTCTTTTGAAATACCAATGCCTGTGTCTTTGATCTCAAATGCAACAACTTTCTGTGCATTTATCAATCCCAGATGATGTTGCTTCCAATTGTGCTTTGCTTCATATATACGCAATCTAACCTCACCCTTCTCGGTAAACTTAAAGGCATTTGATAAAAGATTTTTAAGAATTTGGTTAAGACGCTGCGCATCTGTTTCCATGATCGCTGGCAACTTACTATCAAGCTCAATATTGAAACGTAAATTTTTATTCTCAGAAATATGTTTGAAAGTCGTTTCAACGAAATTGACGATCTCATGGAACTGAAGTTTGACAAAGTCTGTTGAGATATAACCAGATTCGATTTTAGACAAGTCAAGAATATCATTGATCAGTTGGATCAGGTCATCACCGCAACTATGAATTGTTTTTGCGTAGCTAACTTGTTTCTCATTCAAATTGCCATCATGATTCTCGTATAATTGTTGAGCAAGGATCAATAAAGAGTTCAATGGCGTACGCAACTCATGTGACATATTTGCAAGGAACTCTGATTTATACTTTGATGTCAACTGCAGCTGCTCTGCTTTTTCTTCCAATGATAACCTTGCTTCTTCCACCTCTTTGTTCTTTGCTTCCACTTCTTCTTTTTGTTTTACCAGGAGGTGAGCTTTATCCTGCAATTCTTCATTTGTTCTTCTCAATTCATCTGTCAATGATTGGGATTGCACCAACAAACTTTCCGTTCTTGTATTTGCTTCGATCGTATTCAATACGATACCGATACTTTCAGTTAACTGGCTAAGGAAGTCGAGGTGTGTCTCACTGAATGTATCGAATGAAGCCAATTCAATAACGGCTTTGATCTCCTTTTCAAACAATACGGGTAAAACGATAAGGTTTAATGGTGATGCTTTCCCAAGGCCGGAACTGATCTTTGTATAATTCTTTGGTACATTAGTTAATAAAATTCTTTCTTTTTCTAAGGCGCATTGTCCAACCAGGCCTTCCCCTAATGCAAATTCTTTTTGAACCTTAACTTCTTCACCAAATGCATAGGCTGAGAATAATTTTAGTTTTTGATTTTTAAAACTTTCATCTTGCTCAAAAATGTAGAACATACCTTTTTGTGCATTCACCACCTGCGCCAGCTCAGAAAGGATACGTCGAGTTACTGTATTCAGATCTTTTTGTCCCTGCAACATCTGAGTAAACTTTGCAAGGTTTGATTTCAACCAGTCTTGTTCCTGGTTACGCAATGTTGTTTGCTTCAGGTTTGCGATCATTTGGTTAATAGTATCTTTCAATTCTTCCACTTCACCTTTTGCTTCCACACGGATCATCTGTGTTAAGTCACCTTTCGTTACTGCTGAGGCAACATCGGCGATGTTACGTACCTGCGTTGTAAGATTCTCCGCAAGCTGGTTTACGTTTTCAGTTAAATTTTTCCAAATACCGGATGCACCGGGCACACTTGCTTGTCCTCCCAATCTTCCTTCAACGCCAACTTCACGGGCAACGTTTGTTACCTGGTCAGCAAACACGGCCAGTGTATCGATCATTTCATTGATCGTATCGATCAATTGTGCAACCTCACCGCGGGATACAATTGAAAGTTTTTGTTTTAGATTACCAGTTGCAACCGAAGTCACAACTTTTGCAATACCGCGAACCTGGTTGGTAAGGTTGGAGGCCATCATGTTCACGGAGTCGGTAAGATCCTTCCACGTACCGGCAACACCCTGTACTTCTGCCTGGCCACCAAGCTTACCTTCGGTACCTACTTCACGGGCTACCCTCGTTACTTCAAATGCAAATGAGTTCAGCTGATCCACCATCGTATTGATGGTATTTTTTAAATCGAAGATCTCTCCTTTTACATCGATCGTTACTTTTTTAGTCAAGTCACCGGAGGCAACCGCTTTTGTTACCTCTGCAATATTTCTTACCTGTGATGTAAGATTACCTGTCATTTGGTTTACTGAGTCTGTCAAATCTTTCCATGTACCAGCGACACCCGGCACGAATGCTTGTCCACCCAGTTTACCATCGGTACCAACTTCACGGGCAACACGGGTCACCTCGGATGCGAATGCACGCAACTGATCAACCATCGTGTTCAATGTTTCTTTCAATTGTAAAATTTCACCACGTACGTCAACCGTAATTTTTCTTGACATGTCTCCATTCGCCACAGCGATCGCAACGTCTGCAATGTTTCGCACCTGGGCGGTGAGGTTACCTGCCATCTGGTTCACTGAGTCAGTTAAGTCTTTCCAGGTACCCCCAACGCCAGGCACATTTGCTTGCCCACCGAGTTTCCCGTCTGTTCCTACTTCTCTTGCAACACGGGTTACTTCTGAGGCAAAGGCACGGAGTTGTTCCACCATTGTGTTAATGGTATTCTTTAATTCAAGGATCTCTCCTTTTACGTCCACTTCAATTTTTCTGGATAAGTCACCATTGGCAACTGCTGTTGTCACTTCCGCAATATTTCTTACTTGTGATGTGAGATTCGAAGCCATTTTATTTACTGAATCAGTCAAATCTTTCCAAAGACCTTCTACGCCGGGTACATCTGCTTGTCCACCAAGCATACCTTCAGATCCAACCTCACGGGCAACACGGAATACTTCGGAACCAAATGAATTCAATTGATCCACCATCGTATTGATCGTATTCTTTAATTCAAGGATCTCACCTTTTACATCCACCGTAATTTTTCTTGACAAGTCACCTTTTGCTACGGCCGTTGTTACTTCTGCAATATTTCTCACCTGTGCGGTAAGATTTGATCCCATTTGATTTACAGAATCAGTTAAGTCTTTCCAGGTACCTCCCACACCCTGCACTTTTGCTTGTCCACCAAGTTTACCTTCTGTACCTACTTCCAATGCCACACGGGTTACCTCTGAAGCGAATGAGTTCAACTGGTCAACCATCGTATTGATCGTATTCTTTAATTCAAGAATTTCTCCGGCCACGTTCACGGTAATTTTTTTAGAAAGGTCGCCGGTTGCAACCGCTGTTGTTACATCTGCAATATTTCTTACCTGTGCAGTAAGATTCGATGCCATTTGATTTACTGATTCTGTTAAGTCTTTCCATGTACCACCCACATCCTGCACTTTTGCCTGTCCCCCCAATTTTCCTTCCGTACCAACTTCCAATGCAACACGGGTTACCTCAGACGCAAATGAATTCAACTGATCCACCATCGTGTTGATCGTATCTTTTAATTCAAGGATCTCGCCTTTTACATCCACTGTAATTTTTCTTGATAAGTCTCCTTTTGCTACCGCTGTAGTTACTTCGGCAATATTTCTTACCTGGGCAGTAAGGTTACCGGCCATCTGGTTCACTGAATCTGTCAAATCCTTCCATACACCACCAATTCCTTTTACCGTTGCTTGTCCACCGAGTTTTCCTTCACTACCAACCTCTCTGGCCACACGGGTAACCTCCACTGAGAATGAATTCAACTGATCCACCATCGTGTTGATCGTATTCTTTAATTCAAGAATCTCACCTTTTACATCGACAGTAATTTTTCTTGATAAGTCACCTCTTGCAACCGCTGTTGTTACTTCTGCAATATTTCTAACCTGGCCCGTAAGGTTGGAAGCCATTTGGTTTACTGAGTCAGTCAAGTCTTTCCATGTTCCACCGATACCTTTTACTTCTGCCTGGCCGCCCAGTTTTCCTTCTGTACCAACTTCTCTTGCCACACGGGTTACCTCTGATGAAAATGAATTCAACTGGTCAACAAGATTATTGATCGTATTTTTTAATTCAAGAATCTCCCCCTGCACATCGACGGTGATCTTTTTTCTTAAGTCCCCTTTTGCAACTGCTGTTGTTACTTCAGCAATGTTTCTTACCTGTGCTGTAAGATTACCTGCCATCTGGTTTACTGAATCAGTAAGATCTTTCCATACACCGGCCACTCCTTTTACTTTGGCTTGTCCACCAAGTTTTCCTTCACTACCTACTTCACGAGCAACACGGGTTACCTCCATTGAAAACAAGTTCAGCTGTTTTACCATGTCATTTACTTCCGCAGCGATCTTTGCAAACTCGCCTTGTAAAACGTGATCGCCGATCTTTAATGGCATTTCCTGCGAAAGATTTCCTTTTGCCACAGAACTAATAACGTGAGCTATCTCAATAGTAGGATGAACCAGATCCGATATCAAACTATTTATTGATTCAACACCAGATGCCCACGAGCCTTTTGCAAAACGTGGCAATTCAACACGGTGATTTAAATGTCCTTTTAGTCCAATAGTGTTACGAGCTTTGGTCAACTCTTCAACCAACGCCTCATTCAATTGAATAATTCCATTCAATGTATCACAGATCTTTCCGCTAATACCTAATTTGTCACCTGGCATGCGAACACTAAAATTTCCTTCTTTTACTTCTAATAATAATCTCAACAGCTCATAACTATCGATCTCATCGATAGAACTATTATTACCATTTTTATGCTGTTTGCTTCCATTATCAGTTCCGTTTGCTTTTCCTGTTATAGGTGGTGTTGGCACATCAAGTGTAATATTATCTGCGGAAGATGCAGTACTTGCCTTAGAAGGTTTGGGGTTTCTTTTCATACTATATTTTTAAAAACAGATAAGGGAAATTGTAACCAATAATAATTTCTCTAATTTCATCCGGTCAATTAGGGAAATTCCTATCTTAGAATGCAGATCAATTCTTATCTAAAAATTTGTGCCACAAAAAGTAATTACAAGCGGGGACCTGCCTTCCAAGTTCATACTGCTTGGAGAAGATGATGCAGATGACCAGGAAATGCTGAAAGAGGTGTTTGCATCGATAGACACGGCTTTTGTCCTTTTTTTTGTAAATAATGGCAAAGAGATCATTTCAGCTCTTGAAAAATTAAAGAATGACCAGATGCCCTGTCTAATCGTTCTTGATTATAATATGCCCGGGCTCAATGGCGCTGATATTTTGCGGGAATTGGGTACAAATGAAAGCTATAAAAATATCCCCAAAGTGGTTTGGAGCACAGCAGGGTCAGAGAAATTCAGAAAAATTTGTCTTGAGTTAGGAGCTGTAGACTATGTTATAAAACCTAATAATGTAGTTGGGCTTGAAGAAGTTGCCCGTTATATGTTATCACTTTGTCTTGTTTAATTCGCTTGTTTCCTCTTATTCTATTGAAAAGAACTGTTTAGTATTTGCAAAGAAATCGGCTTTTCCCAAACTATAATATTCTTATTTGGTGATGTAAAACTTGATTTAGATTGATGGGCACTGATCAAATAGATCTCTAAATGGGGATTTTTTTCTACAATTTGGTCTACATATTTCCAGCCTTGCCCATCAGGTAGGTTATTGTCTAAAAATAAAATATCAGGTTTATTTTCATCTATAAGAAAAAGCCCGCTTTGCAGGTTATAGGCTACAAATACCTCATAATTTTTTCGGTTGAAATATCCCTTCATAATTAAACAAAAGTCTACCTCGTCATCAATTATCAGTATCTTTTTTTTCATTGATGAAATAGCAATTACCTTTTGGTTTCGGTTTACAAGATAAGGTTACATCATAACGAAATTTTACGTTACGATCGTTATACTTATCAAATACCAGCCCAATAAAAATAATACAAATTCTAAAACTCAGTTTTCAATTAAAGGTTTGCTAGAAAGTCAAAATACCTCCAGGTTTCATGGCAAATTTTCGAAATCCGGTTTGCCGGCACCATTGTAAAAAATACTTAAAGGACATAGGAATTGTTTTTGCTATGTAGAAGTCACTATTTTTCGCCATTCCTAAAATGTTAATTGATGCCGAACCGGAGTAAAAACAAAATTGCCGTTATTGAAGATGATGAAGATGATTATCTCATCATAAGAGATTACATTTCAGATATTGAAGGAAGATCTTTTATTGTTGACTGGTTCCAGGACTATACTTCGGCGATCGAAGCGATCAAAAACAAAGAATATCATGTTTATTTTGTTGATTATTTTCTTGGCCATAAAACCGGGCTTGATCTTCTTGATGCCGCCGCTGAATTGAATTGTGATGAACCGATCATCTTACTTACCGGGTTAGGCAATAAAGCCATAGATATAAAAGCGATGGAACGTGGCGCCACTGATTATCTAATAAAAAATGATCTTAGTACCGAAAAGCTGGAACGTTGTATTCGTTATGCACTTGAAAGGTCAAGTTTTTTAAAAGAATTAAAAGCAAGAGAAACGAAGTATCGTACCCTTTTTGAAAGCTCAAAAGATGCTGTTTTTATTACAGATGATCAGCTCAATCTCAGTGAGGTGAATGATGCAGCTGTTGAATTGCTGGGTTACTCCGAAAACGAATTGGTTGGCCGCAATCTTCGTGAATTTATTTCTGAACATCATTTAAATGGCAGGCTAAGGCCGTTGAATGAAAAAAGCAGTGTAGAGGACAATGAAATAAAGATCATAAATAACAATAATGAAACAAGGGAATGTCTCCTTTCTCTTGCTCCCCAGCGACAGGCCGATGATGAAACATTCATGGTTCACGGGATCATTCACGATATCACCAAGATCAAAAAAGCAGAAATGGCAAACCTGCAAGCTGAGAAACTGGCAGCTAATGAAAGATTGATCCGTATGCTGGCACATGAAATAAGAAATCCTCTGAATAATATTATCCTATCCATTGATCAATTAATGCCATTGGAAAGAGATGAATTGGAAAAAAATTTCATGGATATCATTCAAAGAAATTCATTGCGCATCAACAATATCATCACTGAATTGCTGAATCTTGCCAAACCATCTGAGTTAGTACTTGTTGAGCATTCGTTGCAGGAGATCATGGATGAAAGTCTTTCCCGGACTATGGACAGGATAAAACTCCAAAATATTCATGTAAAAAAACATTACTCATCCAATCCAATTATTTTAAAAGCTGATAAAGAAAAATTGATAATTGCTTTTACAAATATTATCATCAATGCAATAGAAGCAATGAGCACAAATGGATTGCTCAATATCAGCATAACCGAGTCAGATGATGGCTATGAAGTTTGCATAAAAGATAATGGCAAAGGATTTCCAAAGGAATATTTGTCAAGGTTGTTTGAACCATTTTTTACAATGAAAAAAAACGGAATGGGTCTCGGACTCACCGTTTCTTATTCAATTTTACAATCTCACAACGCAAAGATCAGGGCACAGAGTAAAGAAAATGCGGGCACTGAATTCCAGATCAGCTTTAAAAAATAAACTACACGTTTAGTGCTTTCAATGCCTTTTCAATTGAATTGGATTCATTCAATACTGGCAAAAAAAGATCTCCTTTCTTTTTAATCCGCTGAACGATATTTTCTATGGTAAATTGTTGAGGGCTTAATTGATGATTTACATCTTTCCATTCAAGAGGTGTAGACACTGATGCTCCGGGAACAGGACGGATACTGTAAACGGAGGCTAGTGTTTGCCCCGCACTGTTCTGTAAATAATCAATATAAATTTTCGGTCCACGTTTGCTTAATGATCTTTCCAATGTAGTTATTTCGGGTAACTGTTCTTGTGCAAGAGAAGCAATAATATGAGCAAAATCTCTACCCGTTACATAATCATATTTATTTTTTAAAGGAACATAAACATGTAAACCGGAGGCACCCGAAGTTTTACAATATGAGCTTACACCCGCCTTGTCCAAAACCATTTTCACCGCAAGTGCTGTATCTACCACTTCTGTAAATTTATTTTTATCAGAAGGGTCAATATCAATTGCCATCCATGTTGGATGTCCTTGCTTTTTTGTTGTGCTGTTCCACGGATTAATTTCAATGCAACCAAGATTGGCAACATAAAGTAATGTTGCCTTGTTATTGCACACGATGTAGTCAATTATTTTATTATTGCTTTCACTTTTTACTTTAAACACATCTACATAAGGCGGTGCATTTTCTCCTGCATCTTTATGATAAAAACCTTTATCATTAATACCATTGGGATTTCTTTTTAAAGACAAACATCTTCCTTTCAAATGCGGAAGAATATGATCGGCCATCTTATCATAATAATCTATCACATCACCTTTTGTAAACCCATCATCGGGCCAATAAATTTTTTTACGACTCGTTATCGTGACGACATTTTTCCCGATCTTAATTTCTGATTTTTCTTTTGTAGCCATTTATTCAATTAGATCTATGATGCTTTTCTTTTTTCAGAAAGACTGGCTCTTAATTGTTCTGCCAGGTCTTTTGTTTTTGAATGAACTACTTTCATTGGAGTAAACGGAACAGCTTTACCTTTTGATTTCGCTTTAATGATCTTTAACAGTCGTTCACTATAATCATCATGATATTTTTTAACATCAAATGGACCCGATAATTGATCTATAAGGTTAACAGCCATTTTTAGTTCATCGGGTTTACTTTTTGTTGAAGGAATATCCAGATCTTCAGTTGACCGAATTTCTTCAGCAAACCTGATACGGTTTAAAACAATGACATTATCCTTGGCTTTAAGAATACAAAGATGTTCACGGTCACGCATAACAAATAACGCTACTCCTGCTTTACCTGTTTTTTTAAATGCATCTCTTAACAATGCATAGGCCCTTACTCCTGCTTTCTCGGGCTGGAGATAATAGGGTTGTTCAAAATACATAGTATCAATTTCTGTTTCGTCAACAAAATTCTTGATATCAATATGTTTTGTTTTTTCAGGAGCAACTTTTTCAAAATCAGTTTTATCAAGTACAATGTATTTATCATTAAGATAATATCCGCGAACGATATTTTCCCAGGCAACTTCCTTTCCCGTGTTTTCATTTACTCGTTTGAATTTAATATTCGAATGATCTTTGCTGTCAAGCATATCAAGGTCCAATGTGCTATCCTGCACTGCGCTGAATAACTTAATAGGAATGTTCACGAGACCAAACCCTAATGAACCTGTCCAAATTGCTCTCATAGTTTTTTATTTTGAGGTCGTAAAAACATGCCAAATGCAACTTTAATGATCAGCCATTAATGATCTCGCCTCCATTTGGATGAATAAACTGCCCGGTTATATAGCTTGCATCATCACTTGCCAAAAAAAGATAGGCCGGTGCAATTTCTGCCGGCTCACCTGCACGGCCCATGGGCACATCGCTACCAAATACTGCTACTTTTTTTCGTGGAAAGCTTGAAACGATCAATGGAGTCCATATCGGACCCGGTGCAACTCCATTTACTCTTATTCCCTTTTTTACAAGATTTGAGGAAAGACTTCTTGTAAAAGAAACAATAGCACCTTTTGTTGAAGCATAATCAATTAAGCCACCACTTCCCCTGTATGCTGTTACGGAAGCAGTATTAATTATACAGGATCTTTTTTTCATGTATGGAAGTGCTTCCCGGGTAAGCCAGAAATAAGAAAAAATATTTGTGCTGAAGGTTTTTAATAATTCACGGGTTGTCAGATCTTCCAGGGTTTTATTCTCATAATGCAAGGCTGCATTGTTCACTAGTATATCAATTCGTTTATATTCCCGGATGACTTTCTTTATTACCGTTTTACAATGTTTTTCATTGCTAAGATCGCCGGGTATAAGAATGCATTGCCTGTTATAGTTTTTTTTAATAATAGTTGCTGTATCGCGGGCATCTTTATGCTCATTCAAATATGCGATTGCTATATCAGCGCCTTCCTTTGCAAAGAGAACCGCCACCGCCCTTCCGATTCCACTATCAGCTCCAGTTATCAGGGCAATTTTACCTCTTAGTTTATTGTTACCGCTTTTCTCAGGGTAATCAAAGACGGGTTGAGGTTGTAATTTCTTTTCACTACCCGGCCTTAGCTGGTGTTGTGGCTTTCTAAGTCGCTTTTTTTTACTTCCCTTTTGCATCAACTAAACAATGAAAATTTTATACCACAACCCTTTGGACATATGGCAACAGTTTTTTATTTAAGTGATGAAAAAAATCCCGATTTGATTCCCATCACTAACAGTTTTCAGGCTGTTTCTAAACGGCACGATTTTTTGCGTATCTCTTTCTCTTACGTTTCCTAATTATAAAACTCTAGACCATGATACGCAGTGCAATTTTGTTTTTGATCATAGCGCTGATAGCAGGAATAACCGGATTCGGAATAATTGCAGGAAGCGCTGCGGTGATCGCTCAAACTATTTTCTTTATTTCAATTGTAATGCTTCTTGTCTCATTGCTTTCCAGTCCGCCTCCGACAAGAACTATGGACTCATAAAAAAATTTTGAATTCGAAGGGCGGTTCTAACCGGTTGTATATTTAATGCAGCCGGTTTTTTTATGAAAATCAAGCATCTCAATAAAAAAATAAGGTCAGTGCAAACGCAATGACCTTATTGAAAACTACAAATAAAAGAAGCCACAAAAAATGTTCGATCGCAATTATTTAGGCGTTTCTAATGATGTGCCGCCGCGGTATCCCGCATCATTTTAATTTTATCATGTGCCTGCAGCAGCGTTGCTTTCTGATTTTCAATCGTTGCACGAACATCAGGAGTAAGATCATCTTCCTTCAATGCATCTTTATAGGCTCTTTGAGCCGCATCTTCTCCAAATTCACAAGAAGCCAACACTCCTTTACGATCATCTCCCCCAAATGTTGCTTTTACATCCATCCATGTTCTGTAAATTTTTCCTGCGGTCGTGGTTTCGTCAGTAACTTTTTTATCATTATCACTTAGTAAACTACGCAGCTCACTTGCAAATTGACGGCTTTGTTGTGCCAATTGGCTAAACAATGATTGAAGTTGCTGCTCATCGGTTTGCGTTGCTGCTTTTGAATAGCCGGTAACCCGGTCATTATTGATCCTTATAAGATCTCTTAATGTTTCTGAATTTGCCATGTTGTTTAATTTTTAGATCAAAAAATATTTTTCAAAAAGCAATGAACGAGGAATTATTTCCTCATTCATTGCCCGGGTACTTTTATTTTATTTTCATTTTTTCACAGGTGATGATCCATTTTATGAATGCCACGGTTCAGTTTATAACCTAAAAATGAACCTGAACACATATTATAGTCAGAAAAAAACATACCACGTTTGCAGATGATGTTGAAATAAATAATCCATTTGTTGTGTCATTGGTATCACATTTGATTTTATAGGTTATAAAAAATAACAAATGGAAAACGATTATAAATTATTGTTTATAAAAAATAAACTACAACAGATAAAAAGTGCTGTGATGTACGCCGCAAATAGTAACATAGTAAGATTACCAAACGATATTGTTGAATTCGAAACCATAGACGAAGATGGTTTGCTATGGTTCAGTGCTCATGTTCCAAGACACTGGGAAAAAGCGTATGAGCTTCATTTCCCTGCAAAACTTATTTTTTACCGGAAGGGTGTAGATTATTATGTTGAAATTACCGGTACTGCTGTTGTTATAAACAAACAAGATGTGATGTATGGAGAAAATAATTTGCAAGGTGGAAAATTGCTCTTAAAAATGGTCCCTTATTATATGGAATACACTGAGACTGGTAGAAAGGAAGCAGGATTTAAAAAATTGAAATCACAGATGCATGATGTTTTTATGAATACGTTGGGACTAAGCAGGGTAAATCAACCTCCTTTGGCTGAGCGTCTAACTGGATTGCATTAATAAATAAAGTCGCAATATTTATCTAAAAAATTAGCTATGGCAAAGTACTCGAAAAAAGCTGGTGAAAAAGTTGAAAGGGCTATGAAAGAAATGAAACAAGGAAAACTTCGTAGCGGCCGCAGTGGAAAAAAAGTTACCAACCCTAAACAAGCAATAGCTATCGGCTTATCAGAAGCCCGTGAAGCAGGAGCAAAAGTTCCTTATAAAAGAACATCCAAGAAAAAAACAACCAGGAAAAAGTCTATTGCCTGATACATTATTGTCTTTCCGAATCATCTCAACGTTATAAAGAAATATCGTAACGAAAAACAGTGAATTCAAATTCGTTGAGCATTGTTATGCTCCTATTCTTCATAAAACCCTAATTTGCTTAAAGAAATTCACAACTAAGGCTACTGCTGAGGAAGAATTTTCAATCAAGGTTCATTGTTAGTGATTGAACATGGTTGTATAAACACAAACCAATGCCTTTAAGAAAAAAAATACGAACGGGGTATATTATCGCTTTTGTTTTGCTAATTATCTCTTACTTTTTCATTTTTCGATCTACCTGGACGGTGCAAAGAGAATATGACTGGGTGACAAATAGCTATAAAGCTGAAAACAAGATCGCGGCACTCAAAAACTCAATAGTAGAAGTTGAAACGGGAGTTCGCGGTTATTACATTACAAAGGATAAGGATTTTTTAAAATCTTTTTATAAAAGCCAGCAGAATACTACTTCTGTTTACAATGAACTCAAAACTTTAGAGACAAAAAATCCGAAGCAACTCGCAAAACTGGATACAATAAAACAGTTGATCGATCTTCGGCTTTCTTTGATGAAAAATAATATAGCCGCTTTTCAAGAGGCAGGAGAACAATCAACACCCGAGATTGAATTTAACAGGCGAAGAGGGCAAGCAATATTGGATAGTATTAGCACCCATACCCAACATTTTATTGCAAGCGAGGAAAAATTAATAACAGAGAGAAAAAATAATCTCACCGGTTCATTTAAGGCCACACAAATCATCATTTTCATTTCTCTTCTCACTTCTATCGTTGCGATTTTATATTCCTTGCTTACCTATAATAAAGAAAGTGCTGCCAGGGATGAATCAAATAAAAGGAATATTCAATATCAAAAGGAATTAGAAAGCAATATTGAGGAGCTGAAAAGAATGGATGCCGAAGTAAGGGAATTAAAAAGTATGGAAAAATTTACCGCAACAGGCCGTGTGGCAAGAACAATAGCCCATGAAGTAAGAAATCCATTAACTAATATTTCATTGGCGGCAGAGCAACTGCAGGATATGGCCACCCAAAATAGCGAGTCTTCTATGTTGCTTGATATGATAAGCCGAAATGCTCTTCGTATCAATCAACTGATATCTGATCTCCTGACTGCCACAAAAGCAATTGAACTGAATATTAAGAAAGTTAGTATTAATAAAGTATTGGATGAAGCGCTGGAAATGGCAATCGACCGGCTGGACCTAAGCCAGGTGAAAGTGCAGAAAAGCTACGACAATGACATTTGTGATGTGTCAATTGATGATGAAAAAATCAAGATTGCTTTTTTAAATATCATTGTGAACGCAATTGAAGCAATGGAGAAAACTAAAGGCATTCTTACATTAAGAACAAAAAGTGCCGGCGATCATTGTATTATTGAAATAGAAGATAATGGAGCGGGCATGGATGAGGACACTTTACAAAAACTATTTGAACCCTATTTTACAAATAAATCTAAAGGAAATGGGCTGGGGCTTACTAACTCCCAAAATATTATTATGAGCCATCGGGGCAAAATCACTGTTCAAAGCATGGTGGGAAAAGGAAGCCTTTTTATTGTTACTTTAAGGATCGACGAATAAAGTGTAGACTTTTCTCCCCATATTAAGCCGATGTTGGAACAATAGAATTAAAGATAATTTCTTTTGAAAAAGGTTTTGAAATAAAATCATCAGCACCGTCACTACAAGCTTTCTTTCTTTCCTCGTAAGAATCATGTGCCGTGATCATTATTAAATGGGTAGATGGGAATTTTTCCTTCCAGCGTTTTATCTGGTTAATTCCCAAACCGTCAGGAAGATGGTTATCAAGAAAAACGTAATAGAAAAAATCGGAAGATTGGAGCATTCTATCGGCCTCGGCAAGGCTGCCTGCAAACGCTGTCTGTATATTCTTTTGCTTTAAAATGTTGCTTAACAGGTAGCAAATATCTGATTCATCATCAACTATCAAAGCCTTCTTTCTTTCCGGGTCGTTGAGCTTTTTAGTTTTCAGTACGGAATCTGTTTTGTCATTATTACTTTTCACTATATCATCTCCTTTTCACAATGAAAAAGTGGCAATTTTACTGCCAAACAGCTTAGTATAAAAATGATTTAGTAATTTAGTAAGAATAGATTTGGCATGATTTCAGTTAAAAAAGTGAGGTGATTATTCCCTAAGCTAAAACCCCCTTCAAATGGCAAAAAGAGCACTTATTATCGATGATGATATCGACTTATGCTTACTGCTTAGTCGCTTTTTAAATAAAAATGGATTTGAAACTAGTTCTGCTCATTCAGGAGCAAAAGGCATAGCTTTATATGACCCCGCAAATTTTGATGTGGTGATCAGTGATTACCGGCTAGAAGATATGGATGGCATTAAGCTAATAAAAGGTCTTAAAGCAAAAGATCCCCATGTTCGGATATTGGTCATAACCGGCTATTCAGATATTAAAACCGCAGTTGAAGTAATAAAACTTGGCGCCTTTGATTATATCACAAAGCCGCTTATTCCAGATGAAGTGTTATCGATATTAAATAACTTATTAAACAGAAGTGAAGAGAAAACTGCAGTTGCGGGCCAGCCAGCCGAAACAGGAACAAATCCAAAAAAGAAACCAAGCTTAGATTTCTATAAAGGCAAATCCCCTGCATCAGTGTTTTTGCATGAGCAGGCTAATATAATTGCAGGCACTAATTACAGTGTTCTGCTTTATGGTGAAAGCGGAACAGGAAAGGAAGTTATCGCAAGCTTGATCCATGATCTGAGCGAACGCAGTCATAAACCATTTATAGCACTCGATTGTGGAACTCTTTCAAGAGAATTAGCAGGCAGTGAACTTTTTGGTCATGTGAAGGGCTCGTTTACCGGCGCTATCCAGGACAAAGAAGGTCATTTTGAATTAGCCGAAGGCGGTACATTGTTTTTAGATGAGGTAGGTAATTTATCTGCCGGCGTTCAGGCTGCTTTACTTCGTGTGATACAAGAAAGAAAATTCAAACGAGTTGGCGGTAATAAGGAAACGCCTACAGATGTACGCATCATCGTGGCATCAAATGAAAATTTGAATGACGCATATAAGAAAGGAAAATTCAGGGAAGATCTTTATCATCGCCTGAACGAGTTTTCGATACACCTTCCACCGTTGCGTGAAAGACGTGAGGACATTATTCCATTAGCAGAATTTTTCCTGGAAAAATCGAATGAAGAAACCCGGAAAAATATCAGTGGCTTTAATGAAGATGTCCTGAATATATTTCTTGAATATTCCTGGCCGGGTAACCTGAGAGAATTCAGAAATGTAGTTCGCCGTGCCGTATTGCTTACACCATCGGATGCAAAAATTTCCGTTACATCATTACCACAGGAAATAGTTCATCATATTCCGGCACATCATACACCAGCTTCGCCGTTTGAACAACCAATGCATCAATTTGAAGGATTGGCACCACATCCCGATAACTTTCAGAATAAAGATTTATTGAAAGGCGCAGCAAGCAGAGCGGAATTCTATACTATCATGTCCGTGATGCAACAAGTAAATTTCAATAAGAAAAAAGCAGCTGAATTATTAAAGATAGATCGCAAAACACTTTACAACAAGCTTAAAAGTTTTCAAACAACTCAACAACAATAAAATTCAATTTGTAATTTCTATCGAGGAAAAAAATACACAATAATCTTGTGTATTTTTTTTTATTGTTGCTTCAACAAGTTCATCAATTCCATTTTAAACGTAGAATTCCTAAGGCATAAAGTTTGTGAAAAACTCAACGATATCTCATTCATTAATTTTAAAATTAAGGTTATGACAACACGTAGAAATTCAAACCAGGGATTCGGAACAATGGATTCCGATGAACGCCGACGCAGCCGCCGCGGAAGTCGTCAAACACAAGGTCGAAGTCAAAACAGAGATGAATATGAAAACGATTACGAAGATTATGATGATGAGGATGAATACCAGGGAAACCGTTATATGAGTTCCGCTCGTAACCAACATGACTGGGATGAAGATGATGACTATAATCGAGGGAGAAGCAGAAGTATGAATATGCGATCAGAAACCGATTACGACGATGACTACGATAATTATAGAGGATCGGGAAATTGGGAAGGACAAGGAAGGAACCGAAGCAGAGGATATGGCTATGATGATGAATATAATGACCGTAATTCAGGAAGCTCCTATTCAAGAAGAGGGTTCGGAAGTATGAGTGGAGAAATGGGATCTGGATATGGAAGTAGCTCAGATTATGGAAACCGTGATCAATATTCAAGAGGCCGAAATGGAAACAGTAGTAGCCGCAGCAGAATGGGATCCGGATATAGTGACAGTTCTGATTATGGATATGGGAGGGGATCCGACCAATTTTCGAGAAACTATTATGGTAGCAGCGGTTCCGGCAACTGGGGAACTGGTAATGAAGGAAGCGGCCATCGGGGTTATTCAGACGAACAATACTTAGGAAGAGGTCAGAGCCAATCAAGTCGTTACGATGATGATTATAGTCGTTCGGGAAGAAGCAGTAGAAATGGTGGAAATTCTCGTATGGGAAGACGAAGTGGTTCCAGCTCTTGGGGCAGACGTAGCGGACGCAGCAGTAATTGGTAATTTAATTTCGTAAGACACATTATTAAACAATTAAGCGTATGAAAAATCAGAAAACCAGTACTGAAAGCAATGGCAGTACAAATGGCGCAAAGGATGCCAGCCATAAGACTAATAAAACTTCTTTATTAGAAAAATTCTTTATAGATCAATTGAAAGACATTTATTATGCCGAACAGCATTTGGTAAAAGCATTACCCGAAATGCAAAAAGCAGCAACAAGTGAAGAATTGGAAGATGCATTTGACGAACATTTAAAACAAACAGAACGTCATGTAAAAAGATTGGAAAAAGTATTTCAGCTCGTAAATCAAAAACCGGAAGGAAAAAAATGTGAAGCAATTGAAGGACTAACCAAAGAAGCAAAATCAATTATCAGCGAGACAAAGGAAGGAACTATGACAAGGGATGCTGCGCTTATTATTGCTGCACAAAAAATAGAGCATTACGAAATTGCTACTTATGGAGGGCTTGTGCAGCTCGCTATTACTATGGATCTCCATCGTGCCGCGGAATTGCTGGACAAAACGTTACAAGAAGAAGAAGATACAGATGCAACTCTAACTGAAATAGCAGAAACATCCATTAATGTGAAAGCCGAAAATGAAGGTGCTTATTCCTGGCAGCAGGAAGAAAGTATGATGGATGTTTAATAAATCTTTGTAACAATAGCGGAATATTCGCAGCACTGAAAAACCCGGTTTATATAACCGGGTTTTATTGTATTAAAATTAATTTTAATTTTTATGCTTATGGAGCAGCAGCATTTCCTGATTCTTTAAAAATATTTCGAACGCTTTTCTTTACATCCAGGTCACTAAGGCCTCCACTCAATCTTTCTGTCGTCCACCCCTGCCATATCCTTTTGTCTGTACCAGCATCCATCATTGAAATAGTAATTGTGGCTTCCCTGACAGGAACCTGGTATTGTTGATATCCCAAAAACTGCGAGGGATAATAAATAGTTGACCACCTTCGTGTATAAGGATTATAATAAAACCGGCTATAAGGTTGGGAATAGACCGGATCACTTTGTGATTCGACGTTCCTTTCGACAAGTACATCGTAGCTTACCAACACATCTGGTTTATCTGTCACTTCCTGCCAACCCCACTTACTAAGTTCTGCATTTACCGAATTATGAACGCTTACATCGGCAAAAGCTGTAGCCCGACTTGAAGCATCGTTTTCGCCTGCTTTTACATCTACCCACATATAAGTTTTGTAGTGAGATAGATTAGCGCTGCTGTCCTTTTCCACATAGGCAGGAGAAGAGCAACTATAAATAATTGCTGCCGCACAAACAAACATTCCTGCAATACTTATCTTTTTCATAAAATCGATTTTTATATTAAAGATTATTTGCTCGTGGTGATTTTTCCTCAACAGGTTCACCATCATTATATTCTTCAGGATTGCCATTGCCCGGAAATTCTTCAGGACTTAGATCATCTCTTCCCTCTGGCTTATTAGTCCGTTTCTTCTTTGACCTTTCATCCTGTATGTCTGGCTTATGCTGGCCAGTAGAAGGAGATGTATTTGGTTCCTGCCCTGGTTCTTTATTAATTGATTTATCTGGTGGCGGTTTTTTTTTATTACCCATAGTTTTTACTTTATAGGATTAATACTGGTCATAGAATACGAATTGATAATGATCTACCAATATCTTTTTTGAATTGCCTTTGCCGAATCAAGATGCATTTTTAAAGTTGGTAATGTTTTATCGGCAAAATTTTTAACATCGATATCCGAAGCATTGGACCTTGTATCTTCAAAAAGAGAAATTCCATCGTTATGAGATTTTACCATCATTGATATATAGTCTTTATCGAAAGCTTTGCCGCTCATTTTTTCCATATCTGTATACATTTTTTGTTTGTCATCAGATATAGTAGTGGGTATTGCCACGCTACGTTGATCGGCTAAAGTTTTTACTTGTTGATTTACTGCAGTATGATCTCTTTCCAGCATTGCCGCAAAATTTTTAACTGCATCTATTGTTGCTTTCTGCTGTGCAAGCTTTGCTAATTGGACTTCGGCCATTCCTGAGTTAGTAACTTTTTTAAGGAATTCAGAACTCTTTTCGTCAGTTACAACATTATTTGTTGTGCTGGTATTTGCATCAGTAGCCGTGTTGGAACTTGTGCTGGTATCAGTAGTGCTTTCAGTTGTGTCGTTCGAATTATTACATGCTAATAACATAAAACAAAAAGCTGGCAGCAAGGCAAAAATCTTTTTCATACAAAAACATTTGATTAAGAATTTATTTCCGCTAAACGTGTATCGGAAATCGTGCCATCGGCTTACAATAAGAATAAATGATTTTTGCACATTTTCTTTTACTGGCATAATTTTTTCATACTTATTGTCATAAGTTTCTTTGGGGTGTTTGATTAAAATTAAAATCGGAAACGATTTTTTATTCTGAGATGATACCCATCGAACCTGAACCAGGTAATGCTGGCGCAGGGAACAGAAACTTTAAAAGAGAGTTTCGGCTTCGCCGGAGCTCTTTTTTTTGGATGGATTTTAAAATTGTATGGCTAAAATAAATTGGCAAATTGGTTGTTCGGGATTTCATTACAAAGAATGGAAGGGAATTTTTTACCCCGAATCAATTCCCCAAAAAGACTGGTTTAAATTTTATGCTGAGAAATTTAATACGATTGAACTAAATGTTACTTTTTATCGCTTTCCAGTTTTAAAATCTCTGGAGACCTGGCATGATACAAGCCCGGCAAATTTTACTTTTGCTGTGAAAGCACCACGTCTTATAACACACTATAAAAAATTTTCAGATTGCTCCCGGCTAATCGATGACTTTTATACGTTGATCACAAAAGGTCTAAAAGAGAAATTAGGACCGGTGCTCTTTCAATTACCTCCGAAATATATCTACACAAAAGAGCGACTGGAATTGATCGTAAAAAGTATGCACAAAGGATTTAAAAATGTTATTGAGTTCAGGCATGACAGCTGGTGGATACCTGAAGTATTTAACAGGTTGAAAAAGGAAAAACTAATTTTTTGTGGAATTGATTACCCTGGTTTACCGAATGATGCGGTCATAACGAACCAAACCGTTTACTTTCGCTTTCACGGAAGGCCACGTTTATACTATTCAGCTTATAAAGGAAAAGATCTGGAAAAAATTGCTGAAACAATATTTGCAAATAAAAAAGTAACTGAAGCATATATTTTCTTTAATAACACTGCTACTGAAGCCGCAATAAAAAATGCTAACTGGTTAAAGAAATATATAGACGATCGAACTTAATTATACCTGACCTGGCATCCACAACAAAAGAAGGTTCGTCTTTTTGTTTTACCACAATATTTTTTAATTATAGGCAGGTTGCATCTTAAACAGATCTTTTTTGTATGAGCCAACCAGTGTTTTTTCAATGTGAATTCTTTTTTCCATTTTAAAAAATCAAAACTATAATTACGGGCTTCTTTTATAACTGCAGAAAGTTTTAATGATGGAATATCTTCAATGATATTTTCGGGATGAAGTTTTACCCGGTATAAAACTTCATTTTTAATGATATTGCCAACGCCGGAAAAAATTTGTTGATCAAGCAATGCATCACAGATCATGGTATTAGGAATAGCCTTCAATTTCTTTCGGGCTTTAACCGGATCCCATTCATTGCTTAAAACGTCGGCTTTCCAATCATAAAGTTTATCAACATTTGCAGGAAGTAATCTTACGGAGCAAGTATAAAAATAAACAGTATGTTTTGGAACTACCAGGGCAAGCCTTAAACTGCGGGTGGGTTTTTTATTTTCATCGATGCTGTATGATCCAAACATCAGCAAATGAATTCTGATTGTTACATCGCCCGTAAATATTAATAACTGTTTCCCCCAACATCTTATGTCACTAATCTTTTTACCTGCCAATTGGGTCATATTAATTTTTGCATTGCCGAACGCCTTTATAATTTTCTTTCCTTTAAGATGCGGAGTAATCAGTTCTTTCAATATGAAAATAGAAGGCCCTTCCGGCATAGGATGCGGTATTAAAATATAAGCGAAGTTATTTCGCTATTTACTGGCACTTTTCTTCCTGCTTGAACTCCTTGATCCTTTTTTCTTTGGCACTTTTGCACCAGCCTTACGAGCTTCAGAAAGTCCGATCGCTATTGCCTGCTTTCGACTTGTAACTTTTTTACCACTGCGCCCACTTTTCAAGGTGCCCCTTTTCTTTTCACGCATTACTTTTTCAACTTTTTCTCCGGCCTTTTTTGAATATTTTGCCATAAAACATTTTTTAAGATTTATAAATAAGAAAGATAGAGCCGGAGCTCTATCTTTCATTAACAACATCAACGTGAACTTCGCCTGCTGCTTGAAGAAGAGCTACTTTTTTTACGACCAGTTCTTCTCCCATTACTTGAAGAAGAACTATGACTTCCTCTTGTTGATGAGCTTTTGTTCCTGTTTTTATTACTACTTCTTCCATTTGAAGTTCTGGAGGATGACGATCTTCCATTTGAATTTCTTGAAGTACTTCCGCTCCTGCCTTCAGTAAATCTGCCATTTGAATCTCTTCCTGTTGTTGATCTTCTACTACGTCCATTTGATGTTCTTCCATTAGAATGACGACTGTCACCGGATTCATCATAGCTTCTGCTACCGTAGTGATTTGATGATCTTCTACCAGAGCTTTGGCGACCATCTGAATCATCATGACTTCTGCTTCTGCCAGAGGCCATTCCTCCCCTTCTTGCTAATTGTCTCACTCTTTCAGGACTCATTGCACCAAATCCCCTGCGTGAACGACGACCTGATTGATTATAGCCTCTTGTTCCACCTCTATCGTTGCCTCTTTCATCATAGTCTTCATCATCATTATAATGACCGCGGGTACCTCTGTTACTACTTCTGCGATTTCCGTCATTTTCATCATATCCGCCCCTTACATTCCTGTAACTATTTCTATCATTTTCTTCGTCGTCATAATCATCATCATCTTCCTCATCATAATCCTCATCGTCATAATCTTCGGAATCATGCTGACCTCTGACATTTTCATTTTCGTCTTCATCGTCATAATCCTCATCATTTTCATCATAATCTTCGTCGTCATAATCTTCATCATTTTGCTGATAACGCTGTCCGGTTTGGCCATAGGCGCCGGAACGGTTACGATTATCATCTTCCATACTGGCATATCGCCTGCGTCTCCTGGTAATCATAGATTAAGTTTTAAAAGTTTAAGAATATTTAAAAAATCGAAAACAACAAATATGCCGTCTGCATCAATACATAAACAAGGTTAACCTTTATTGTTTGGTAAGAGGAAAATAATAATAGGCATAAACTGAATTTATCAAAAAGAACAGAAAAATATTTTTTATAAAACAAAATTTAATGCAAAATAATAGAAGAGCCTTGAGCAAAAAGATTCACATTGTGGGGAAAATTCTGCTATGAATATTTAAAGTAAAAGAAGAAAGATAAAATAGAATCATTTATTATTCATACCAAAGCATTACAACTTCTCCAATAGCATTCGCGAATTTTTCATCGTCGACCCCTTCTATCTTCCAGCTATTTTTTAATCGATGTAACATGCCAACATGTCTTCCATTAAGATTTATATCAAGGTCGTAACATATACCATTGATACAGGCACCCGGAACAGGAATACCTTCGCCTTTATATTCAACGTCCTTGTAATTAAATTTGATAGGCACGGGTTCCTTTTCAAGTTGGGCCACCATTTCTTTTATAAACTTCACCAAAGTTTTTCGTTGCGTAGCAACCGAAGCACTCCAACTTCCTTTCGCGGCCCGTTTATGTGCAATCTTATATTTCAAACCAGATAACACTGTTGAATAATCATCTTCATTCAATTTTAAAACTTCCTGGTGTGCCATAATATACCAATGATAGCCCGTGCCAATAGGTGCACCAGAACCTTTCGGCGCTTTGCCAGCTCTTCGTTTTGTTACTTCATACCTTATTTCCCAAAGATCAGGTGTGATCTTTTTGTCTTTCCATTCTCCTTTGTCATAATACCACTTATGGCTGCGGCCTATTTGCATTCCCACATATCGCTTACCATTATAATTCTTTATAGCTTCATAAGAAGCGCCAACTTTTTTTGGAGTTCTTTTTTTTCGAACTTTTTTTCTTAGTGCAGTTTTCATTTTACTCTTCTTTAGTTACTAGTTTACGAACACTAACTTTTGCAAGGTTTTTAGTAGCAGGGCCGTTTAATACCTGTCCATCATAAGAATAACGGGCACCATGACATGGACAATCCCACGTTAGTTCTGCGTTGTTCCATTTCACTTCACAACCAACATGAGTGCATGTTGGATGCAGAGCATGTACACTACCTTTTTCATCCTTATAAATAGCGATCTTCTCATCTTTAAAATTCACGATCTTTCCTTCTCCTGTTGCGAGTTCTGCTAACTCATGAAGTTCATCATGAGAAAACCACTTACTGGCAAACTGTTTTATCACATCAACATTATGATTTACAAAGTTTGAAAAACCTGCAACAGGTTTTAACCTATTTGGATCATACAAATCTTTATAAGGGCTATCCTGATTACAGATCATCTTTGTTAATAGCAATGCTGCAACCGTGCTATAAGGCATTCCGTTTCCACCAAAACCAGTCGCCGTATATATTTTATCATGTCCGGGTAATTGGCCAATGTATGGGAGTCCATCTGGTGATTCATAATATTGCGACGACCATTTATAAGCTATTTCTTTAACCTCAAAATATCTTCGGATATGTGATTCCAATTTCAAAAAACAATATTCCTGGTTTTCTTCATGGGCTGTTTTATGATCATTTCCACCTGCGATAAAGTATTTTTTTCCATCAATTTCCTGTGACCGGTAATAATTATAAGGATCATACATATCATATAAAAGATCATCAGGATAATTATCATCTTTTAAAGTGACCGCCATTGCATAACTGCGCATAGGTACGCAGCGGAAATGTATAAGGTTAACCCCGGGAGGAATGTGTGTGGCATAAATTAAAAACCGGCCTGTATATTTCCCTTTGGTTGTTTCTATATTCACATTTTCGTTTTCATCAGCAGTAATAACACTGCAATTTTGCAAGATCACTCCTCCCATTTTTTCAAATTGTTCTGCCACACCATGTACATACCGAGCCGGGTTAAATTTTGCCTGCTCATATACCTGCATTGCTTTTAAAAATCCAATTGGGAGACTTATTTTATTTATGAAACTGTTTTGAATACCCGCATCTCTAGTTGCCCCGCTTATTTTTTCAAGTTCTTCTTTTTGTTTATCGGTTTTTGCAAATAGCGTTGCGGTCGTTGTTTTAAAATCACAATCAATATTATGCTCCCTGATTGTGGACCGGATCGTATTTACTGCTTCTTTAACAGAGTCTGCTACCAATTTCGATTTTTCTTTGCCAAAATTCTTTTCGATAGTAGAATAAGGTATATCTAGTAAGGTATTAATATGCGCTGTGGTGCCACCAGTAGTGCCGAAACAAAGTTCATGTGCCTCCAATACCAGGCAATTCATGCTTGCTTTTTGCAAATGAAACGCTGTACTAATACCTGTTATACCTCCGCCAACAATCACAACATCATATAGAGTTGATGAGTTTATTTTGTTTGAAGACTTGTATTCATTGACACTTTCCTGCCATAAGGAAATATTGCAACCATCTCGCTGTATCATAAAAGTTATTTATAAATAGCGGCGCAATTATCCTGCCATCACAATTTTAATTTTTTCAAACCAGGCTTAAAATACCCATTCATTTTTCAGCACACCAGTCAACATTTATATGGTTTTTGTAGAGACAATTCCCCATCGCATTGCGCAAAACAGGAATTTTTACACTATGAAAAATGATAACTATATCAATTTGATGCATGGCATATCATTTGCCGGTTTTAAAAACATTACTTGAAATTTAAAGCAATGAAGATGAAAAAAAATTGGATGGCTGTGATCGCTGGTGCTTTATTACTTGCAGCATGTGGTGACAACAGTACTGAAACCACTTATAATGAAAAGACAACTGAGACCCCACCTACGACTAATACTACTCCAACAGTAACAACTCCTGAGTATAATCCGCCCGATAACGTAAGAACAGCATTTCAAACCAAGTATCCGAATGCTTCAGATGTAAGTTGGTCTGCATACAAACCTTATGAAAGGATCAATTGGGAATGGACAGGATGGCCTTCCATGGATTCTTCTTATTATGTCGTGAACTATAAAATGGATAATAGAGGTTTTTGGTCATGGTGGGATAGAAATAATAATTGGATCGGTTCATCCTCGGTTGTTGAAGATTCAACAATGCTTCCAGATCCTGTAAAGAAAACTCTTAAGAATAGTTATTCAGGTTATAAAATAACATCGATAGATGAAGAAAATGATAAGAACAGAACTGCGTACGAAATAAAACTGGAGAAAGGAGATGCTCATGCAAGGATATTAGTTGATAAGAATGGAAAAATTTTGAAAAAGGATGCTAAGGCTTAACGGGGGAAATTAACTCAGTTTAGCCCGTACCCTTTTTTAAGCATTGTTATTCGTGAAATAAAATTTCTTATATACGCTCAGATAACCAATAAGTCCGATCGACCGGCCGCCTTCTGCGGCCGGTTCTTTTTCTGGCAATTTCAAAATAGTTTTTCTACCAACCTGCCGACTGTTAATCCCTGGACTATTATTGAAAACATAACAATTACATAGATCATAAATACAAATTGATCTTTGGGAAGCGGAGCAGTTAATGATAAAGCCATTGCAATTGAAAGTCCTCCACGCAACCCTCCCCAGGTCATGAGCCATACGGTTTTCTTATCTGTTTTAATATATCTTTTAAATAATGATGCTGGTAAAAGCAATGATATATATCTTGCAAATAATGTTATAGGTATAGCGATTAGTCCCGCCAAAAGATAATTAAGATTAAACTTAAGGGTGAGCAATTCAAGTCCTATCAATACGAACAAAATTGCGTTCATTAATACATCTATTAATTCCCAAAATTTATCAATATAAAGTTTAGTTGTACTGCTCATTGCGTAATCCCTGGACCTGTTGCCCGTTAATAAACCCGCTACCACCATAGCAAGAGGGCCGGAAATGTGCAATACTTGAGCTAACATATATCCACCCATGACCATTGCAAGTGTTATTAAAATTTCCGTTTGGTAATGGTTGATTTTTTTCATCATTCTGTATCCCACCAACCCAAGCACCCATCCAAATAGAATTCCGCCGCCGATCTCTTTAATAAGCAAAAGAATTATCTCCCAGGTTGAAATATTTTCCGCACCAATAGTAATTATCTCAAGCAATGACAGAAATAAAACAACGCCGATACCATCATTAAACAAAGACTCGCCAACAATTTTTATTTCTACCTCTTTGGGGGCACCGGCTTTTGTCAATATCCCCAATACAGCAATTGGGTCAGTTGGTGCAACCAGGGCTCCGAATAATAAGCAATACAAAAAATTAACAGGAACATGAAAAAGCTGGAAAACAAAAAACAAAATTACTCCAACGAATAACGCTGATAACATAACACCAACAACTGCAAAAACAGTTATAGAACTTCGGTTAGCTTTTATAAGTGAGCCATCCGTATGCAATGCCCCGGCAAAAAGAAGGAAGCTTAGCATAATATCAAGTAATACTTTACTAAAATCAATATTGCCGATAAAATCTTTGGCAAAACCTGTTACTACCGGGAATAAAGACCCGATTATAATAAGTAGCAGTGAAAAAACAATCGAGACTATCATTATCCCAATGGTTTCAGGTAATTTTAAAATCCTCGTATTGATGTATGCAAAAACTGCGGTAATAACTACCAATATGGTAATGATGACTAAGATGCTCATGAAAAAATTATAGGGTTTTTGCCTAATACTTTAAACAACATGAGCAATATACTAACTACTTTCCGATAGGGAATGTAATTATAGATCATTTTCAATAATCCAAATTCTTCAAGATACGCATTGGATGCAGAGGCTTTATCAATAAGATTGCCTTAGCAAATTAATTGTAAACAAATTCACCTGGAATTTTTTAGAAGTAAGCTAAACTGCAACCTTGTACTTCAATTTTTGAAATTCAATACAAAAACCAGCCATCTGAAGCGAATAATACATCGAAATAAAATAAGAAAACCTGGTGTAGAAACACCCGGTTTTCACGATAACTACTCACACCCTGAAAAATCTATTGCCTGAATCACGACAAAACGATGCCTCTTGCCTCAGCAGTTCCCCCAACCTTTATCGGTTGCCAATTGGCCAGACCGGATGAGCCTACGTTCGTCATTAATTTGTGGGCAACTGAGGGAGATTAATTATTAATAGTAAGAAAATATGGAGCCTACCGGAAATTTAAGCCCGGCATTTGTTCCTGACATGATAGTCAGTTCTCCAGTCTTTGATAGAGGAAGATCCCTGTCATTATAATTATATGTATAAGTGGTCTGTTGGTTTTCAACATCACCCGTACGAGTTACTTTTGCGGGGTTATTTTTTTGTAACACTACACCTGGCAACAGAATTAGATGATCGAAAAATTCGCTATGTAACAGATCGAAAGCATCAACATTGATCTTGTTATCATATTGCTCAAAATGATCTGTATATCTATGCTCGATCTGTCCATTGATCGGTGTTGCCGGAAAAAAATATTCGAGATCTTTAAGATTCCCATCCGGATAATACGATAATACCAGCTCCTTGTTGCGTATAAAATCTACCGCCAGCAAACGTTCCCGTTCCAGTTTGATCAGTTTACGGCCATCATATGTCAGATGAACTTTTACATAAACCGTTCCTCCTAAATTCGCATATGTGATCATTGTCACTCTTCCTTCATTGTCATATGAATATTGAAGATGATTACTATCCCCCGCACCGATATTTTGTAACCCGGTTATTTTATCATCATTGTACTCAACATTATAATCAAGGAAACTGGCCGCAAACGAGGCCCTGTTGATCTTCCCGGCAGCGTTATATTCAAAATGATAATAAGGAGAAGGAAGGTTCTCTATCACAATATCCTTCAGTAAGGCTGCTGCAACTCGTGGCTCTTCCGCGGGTGTACCGGGTGACAACGGTGGTTGTATGCTGCTCCCTTCCTTTTTACAAGAACAAAATAATAGAGTGGATAAAATAATTGCTAAGAATTTGAATCGCATTTTTGGTTGGTTTTATTTTTAATGTATTGTTAATTAAGACACGCTATTAATGTTTATTTTTCCGCTATGAATAACAGAAAACTGTTTTGAAGATGATAGATATATTCTGTGAGATGATAAGGACGCAAAGCAGAAGCAATAATTCGCTGAACCTTTCTTTCTGCCGCATACTTCATGGCTGATGCTGCCGGACCTGTACCTAGAAAACTCCTGATGCCATCTTTTAATGAATAGTAAATGAATGGGCAGTTAACTCTTGTATGATACACAAGTTTCAGGCCGAGTGAGGAACAGACATTTTCAATCACTCCATCTTCCGACAACGCAAAAGGACCAGGTGCACCAGGCGGTGGCGGCGGCAGTAATGTACTAATTGCTTTTAAAACATTTGTAGCATCACTCATGTCAGGTTTGTCCCAAATACCAATCACAAGCCGTCCATTTTCTTTCAATACTCGTTTTGCCTCAGCTAATGCAGCAGTAAAATTTCCCGCATACTGAAATGAATTAAACCCAGTAACAACGTCAAAACTTTCGGGGGCGAAAGGCAGTTTTTCCAGGTCTTCTTCTAAAAAATTATTTTTAGGATTTCTTTCCCTTGCTATTTCAAGCAGACCCCCTGCTGCGTCAATTCCGGTTACCTGCGCCCCGGTTGAAATAGCCATGTGTGCAAACATTCCTGATCCGCAACCAGCATCAAGCAGAGAAACATCTTCACTCAACTGCAATTGTTCCAGTGTCTTTTTATAGAGAGGAAGAAAAAAGGGTTCAAAAAATTTTGACCAATATTGCGGAGCAACACTCCATAATTCCCCTTGCACTTCTTTTGTGCTCATTAAAATATTATTTTAAAATAAATTTTGGATTACGATTAAACTATTTGCTTGTAGTAATGTTACGTGACGTAACATAAAAATGTTTGCATAGATCATTTTATGCATTACTGATTCTGCTTATAGAATCTATAGATAGCTGTGTAATGAACGTCGGCTGTTTCATTAGCATTAGAAGGTGGTGTTGCCGGAGCCTTGCCTCCTTTTGTATCTATACGCTGTACATAATCAACGTCTGCAAAAACACCGATTGGTGGCTTACCTGTCTTTGGCATTAATAATAACCAATCAATGCTATTTGCATCTGGGCTTGGTGCAGCCTTTGGCGGTGTGAATGCCTGGCCAAACATAGAATCTACTATCGATAATTGCCAGGTAGGGCCTTGTGAGTGATTTCCAACCTTTTTGTTTGTTACATCATAAAGATCAGCCAGCGGTGCTACAAATTGCCATTGATATGCAATCGGGCTGCTTCCAGGTACTTCCTGTGCTTTGTACTTTTGAACACCATCTGCAAAGAATGTAAAGACCCTTGAATTTCCAGCCGGTAAATTGTCGGGCAATTTGATTGCATCTGGTATCACCAACTTCTCGCTTTCTGAAATATGAAAAAAAGGTGAACTTGTATCGGCGACTTCATCTTTATGCCTGGTACAAGAAATAATTGTCATTATCATTAAAAACAATAAAGGCGTCTGGTAAATTTTCAAAGAATAATTTCTTTTCATTGACATCATTTTGATTAATTCAAATATTTTGAAATCTGATACAAAGCAAGTTTTAATTCAAAGGCGAATAGTAAGAAATCTTCCCTATTTTAAAATGAGTTACCCCTATTTTAGAAGCAGTAAATGATAAAAAAATTAACACATTCTTTCGATTTTTTTTGAATAGTGGTTAAGAATCAAATAGAGCTGCAGCATTTTTGTTAATATAACTTTTCAATGGGCTAATTCTCTTCAACTTCAAATCCTTTTGCTTTCAGAATTGTGAACTCTATGTCATACCTCTTTTGGTAACTTAATTTTTGAAAGGCGCAAGTGTTTTGCAACCCGGACCACATCAAAAATTCTGCTTTTTTAGTATTTAAAGGTTGTTGATGTATTTCTGCAAAACGCAATAATAATAATACCATGCGTGGATAAAAAAGGCGATACATCAATTCATGTGACCCTGCTTCACCTTCATTCATTATGTCAAAAAAATTATCATTTAATGAATCGGAAGGATCATTTTTATTTAATCCAAAACTTTCAATGCTGTTAAAAGCTTGTTGATCGTTCTTTTGTGCTCTTCTATAAATATTTATTAAAATACAATGCATGATCTCATGGATAAGTGTAACAGCAAGCGCATTATCTTCAGCCACTTGATTATGCTTATTAATTCTTACATAAAATGTTGTTGAACTAAAAGTGCTCATCACTGAAGCTGAAACATTAAAACTATTGGAAGGATCATCGTTCAAGTAAACCGTGATCCCTTCGCTCCCCAAGGGAAATTTTTCCCGGAAACCTGATTCATTTGTAACAACAGACACATCCCTGGCAACGCTTTGCAAGGATTTTAAAGAGGTATTATTTATGATTCGGACCGGTTGCGACAAAACATTTTCTTCCTGCTTTACTTCATCAGGAAAGTTATGTTGAATAGTTGTGATACTCATTTGTTGCCTTCCACAAGACAAAACAAGCAGCGATAAAACTAAAACACTAAAAACTGACTTCATATAAAATTATATTTCCCCAGCAAATTCAAAAATTTAAAACCCAATTTTTCAGTAGCAAAAGACTCTGCGCATAAACTCCTGCGAAGAATGAAAACTTGTTCAAAGAGACTTTATAAATGCTGTTTAAAATTGAACCTGAACGCTATCTCATCTCGAAGAGAAATGATTGTTTATATTATTTTACCTTCGACTGGTTTATTTAAATATCTTTCTTTTATAAACTTAATATGCCACAGTTCGTGCCCCGCGATATGATATGCCATTGCCCGCACAGTTCTTTCCTTCCCGATATTTCCATCCTCTTCAATAATCCTTCCCCTTCGCATAAAAGCCTCATCAGGCAAGCATTGAAAAAGTAATATTGTTGATCTTCTTACCGCCTCATACTCATCAAAAATGCTTTCCAGGCTTCTTTCGTTGGCTCCTGAATATTTTGCATAATTGTCCTGATCGAAACCATGCAAGGGAGAGTTATCATTTCTAGCATATCGCAGTGCCCTGTATGAAAAGATCCTTTCGTCATCGATCAGGTGAACCAGAACTTCCTTTATTGTCCATTTTCCATCTGCGTATCTGGATGAAAGTATATCGATAGGAAGAGAATAAATGAATTTTTTTAGTTTATAAAAATTATCGCTCAAATGATCCAATATGGAATCATCATCTTTTAACAGCTCGATATAGATTTGTGAATAAGAAGGAAATTCGTCCTCCTTCGGCTTCGGTATTTTTTTAAACTTTATCATGTAATTATTTTTTATAACCCTTAATAACTGTGTTCATATCGATCCGAGTAATCAGCCCTCATAATCCTCCCATACTATTGAGCTTATTTTCCATGACTGCTTTATTTTCACAAACTGGAAAAGTTTATATCCTTTAATCTTAAACGGTTTCCTGTATAGAATTCCCCTTTTTTCATATTCTGAAAATCGGCTGGCTATCCCTTTAATAATTCTTGTCTCTTCAAAAATCTCTTTCTCTTCAAACTCCGTAAGTGTTCCATCCGTTAAGATTCTATCCCTCGTTTTAACGAAAGAGGTGAGATCAAAAAAATCTGTGTTTAACATATGCCTGTTAGCCAGCAAAATTTCGGGAAGACAAATGTCTTTTAACAGATCAAGCCTTGGTTGTGCATTAGACTTGTTTGTGAAAACGGAAAAAAATGATTTTACCAATCCGGAAATAAGTATCCTGTCAATATCTGCTTCATACAGTCTCAGTTTTTCGTTCCTGACCTTTATATCCTGTAAGAAAACCAGTCCCAACTTCTCTAATAATTTAATGGAGGCGATATTTTCTGCAGTTGTGATTGCAGAAATCCGTTTGTGCTTATGAGTATCTATTTCATGACATAGTACACTCTTTGTTGCCTCATAAGCATAACCATTGTTTATATACCTGGGCAGAAAAGCGCATCCAATGTCGTGATACGCTAAATAATTCCGTTTGATAAAAGTCACAATACCTATACAAACGTGATCCTGCTTTAGCTTCACGATCCAATAATCAGTATCAGGGTTATCAATTATGTTTTTTATGAATGTAGTTGCGTCAGCATCAGAATGCACATTACGATCTCCTATAAACGCAAGCCATCCTGGTGTATTGACAAGTTCAAGAATAAACCGGCTATCACTCACATCTAGCGGTGTAATCAAAAGCCTATCTGTAGAAAAACACGTTGACATATCATGATATTTGTTCAGACTACCATTTTCAAATCCGACAGTGATCTTAAAATAAAGTCGGGTTTTTCTTCGATTACATCATTCTTTGCCGGTGTACCTGATAGTACGACTGCAGTCAGGCATCCTGCCTTTTTTCCTTTTCTTACATCCTCAACCGTATTGCCTACTTTTAAAATCTCCTTTGAAGATCCAATTCCAAATATCGACGTCGCATCGTAGGTCGTATTGCGTTCGTAATTATTCTTCGCTATTTCATTGAAAAAGCCGATATAATTAAATGCTCTTTTTGACCAACCTAAATGAGTGAAAACAATATCAAAAACCTCTCTTGGCAAACCTGTTTCAATGCCCATCAAAATTCCTCTACGGATCAAATGACTAAAAATGATAAGGCTGTCATCAAATGAAATAAAATTTTCAACATTCCTTTGTATGTAATTTTTGAAAGAGCAATAGATCGTGTCAGCCAGTGAAAGCGGCAGATTGAAAAGGTGCAATACTTCTTTTATAACCACAAGGCTGTCTTTTCCCTTAACGGAATTAAAGAACTCATCATTAAAATAAAAACCATGGTCCGTAAAAGCCCACGAAAGACAATTGGTGATAACGCATGAATCTTTTTCCTTTACGGTAGTGCCCAAAAAATTAAAAAGAACAGCTTTTATTTTCATTGAAGTTGCTATTTGGTATAATGCGCAAAGACCTTATTCACTTTACCATCCTGATCGAAAAACATTACCTCGACAGTTTTTTTATTCATTACAGATCTATAATACAGAGCAATGGAATTTATTCCCTCAGCTGAATCAATCAATTCAAAATGCAGATCGGGGATTTTCTTTAGTGCTTTTTCCCAATAAGCTGCAACTCGTCTTTTTCCCCTCAAAGTGTCAGCCATCATACCGGCTGCAAGTGTCATCATTGGTGATGTTATTTCAACATCATCTGAATAATGAGTGAGAATATTATCCAGATCATGTGAATTCCATGAATTGATCCACTCATTTGTAAATTTTAAAAGATCTAAATTGTTATTCATCCTTTACCCGTTTCGTTTAATGATAAATCCATTCACCACTTTTTCGAGACCAACTTTTGGATAGTATTCCATTGCCGAGGGTGCTGCCAGAAGAAGAAGCATGCTCTGTTCACCGACTATTTCTTTTGTTATTTCGATCATTTTTTTACCAATTCCCTTGTATTTATATTCCTCTCTAACGGCCAGGTCTGACAGATAACAACAATAGCAGAAATCCGTAAGCGACCTTGAAATGCCAACTAATTTGTCTTTATCCCATGCTGTCACAATAAGATTTGAATTAGCATACATTCTCGCAATTCTTTCCAGGTCCGTAGTTGGCCGGTTTATACCGGAACTATTATACAGATCAATAATAGATCCTGTTGCGGGTACTACTTCTGAACTGAATTTGATTTGCATTTCACTTTTTTGATATAATTTGAAATTGTTAACCGGTTTAAAACAGAAATAAAAGCCCCGACAAATCGGGGCTTTGTTGTCTAATCTAACTCGTCTCATTAATCAAACCCACCGATTGAATCATCCACCCCTGACTAAGAAAATTTAGTTGTTTAGCGCACCATTATCTATCCAACATGTAATTGCATTCCTCTGGGTTTCACTCAAGCTGCCGTTCAGCGGCATAAGGCCTGACGAAACTGCTGAACGAATAGATATCCTTGCATTAAATACCTGTGAAAATGTGAGCAATGACCCAGGACCAGCAGTACTACCTGCTCCATGACAACCCTGGCTTGTGGCGCAAGAGCCTTGAATAACCGGCATTACATCAGTTGTGAAAGATTTTGCCGGGCCAACGCAAGTCGTTCCGCCTCCTGATCCACTATTGCCCGATCCTTCATCATTCTCGCTACCAGATTTGCTGCAGGAAAACAAAAAGAAACAAACAGCCACAACAGAAATTATTTTTTTCATTGAAAATTATCATTTAATAATACACAACAAAGAGACTTTTTAATTGATTTACTCTTGTAAGAATTTTACCCCATTTTTTTGATAACAGTCCCCATTTTATAAAGTCGTGTTTTTTGTTATTGAATTAATTCTGCACTCTTTATTTGCAGTAACACTTTTTTTCTTATTGATCAATCCAGATCTTCTGGTTCGCTATAAATAAAATCATCCATCACGACCAGGTCTTCACCACCACCATCAGTTAGATCATCCTGTGTTGGTGACAAAGGGGCACTGCCACTAAAAATGCGTACACGGGTTACTTTTTCATTAGGAAAATAAACTCCAAGAAAAGAAAAACCACCTGGAAGATTATTACCGTTGTTTGGAACTTTAAATGAGCCCAGCAACCGGTCACCATTATAAAAATTCAATGAAGTGGAGGATGCATTATTAACTCCGCTAAATACAACACCGAAGCCATGCACAAATGCGTCGATATTTGTACCCGGCACTTTAAAGAGATTATCGGTTATGTTACTACCCACAGCAATAAATGTCTTTTTAGGGCTAAAGTCATTGAACTGGTCATCGTATTTAGGATTAAGAAAGAAAAAATCATTATCGCTTATACTGAATGCTGTGCCAGGTGTAGTATTAATGAGCCCTCTTTTTCTGCCAGCAGGAAGCAATGGATCAAAAGCGCCGAAAAAATCTCCGGGAAAGAGATCATTGTTAGTTAAAGATGCAGGTACCCCATCCCAATTTATTTCCCTTCTGCCTCCTTGTGCTCCAGGTGTAGTATTTAATTTTCCAAGCCGATCCCGGAATTCATTTAGTGCAGGACTAATAGAAAGACTATCACCTGAAGCTTTGAAAATAATTGCTTCGGCTCTTGTTTCCTGATTAAGCTTTTCTTCTTGTGATAACGCGGTTCCCTGCTCTTTTTTCATATAGCCCGGATCGTTTTTGGAGCAACTGGCCAATGTTGCAGAAGCTATTGCGGCCAGGAAAAGTTTAACTGTAAGTTTCATAATAAAATTTTGAGATTAAAAAATATTTGATCCATTTGGATCATCATCTCATAACGCAATAAATAATTTTTAGTAATGAGAAAAATTCCCCATTTAATCATTGCAGGTTACCTATTTTATATAATAAAAAATCAGAAGGAGGTTGACCGAAATATGGAGGAGGTTATTCGGGAAAAACTGGCTTTACTATCTGTTCATTGATCCTCCTGCATAAACAAGAATTTATCTTTTACCAAATTCAAACTGTCAACATTCAATCTTGTTAATTGTATGCTTGTGTTTTTCCCATGCCAATAGCCATTCAGCTCCATTTTACCACCCAACGATTCTCTGTATGAAAAACTGACTGAATCCTTACCTGCAAAAATTATTTTTTTGCCCAGGCTATCCCAACGGCACCGGAGTGCGGATTGATTATCCTGCATATCAAATATCACCGCTTGTCTTCTATCAGGTCCATAATCAAGAAAGCAAACATATTTCCAGCGGACGGTGTCAGTCGTTAATGGAGGAATAACATCATTCTCCTGCCGATAATACATAACATTATATAACCTTTGATTTGCCTGGTTTCTCACATGTCCCTTATAAAAATTCCAACCCTTTTTAGTTACTGTATAAACTTTCCACACTGGTAAAAAACAAATTAGTACCATCACATATTTTTTCCACGGTGTAATAAATCGATACTGCCGCTGAGCAAGTGAAACTGGTCTTAGCCTAATAAAAATTTCAAACAGTTTTGGTAATGCCTTAGCAATAATAAAAATGGTGGCCAGTAGAAGAATACCTGATAACAGAATTATATTATTGTTATAAAAAATATTAAAGCATACTACCTGTACCAAAACAATCGCCATTAATAAACCTCCCGGCACCCTGGTTCTATTAAACAGGATTAATACTGAAGCGATCAGTTCTAACCAACCGCAAAACATACAATAGGCAGGACTTGTTCCCATAAATCTGAAAAGTATTTCCCAATTGCGCAGGTCGCCCCAGCGAGTAAGTAATTCAGGGGCGGTTGGATAATGTGCCTGGATTGGAATAACTTTATAAACTGCGTACGTTATCATTGCCAAAAAAATATAATACGCCAGATAGTTACTACACCAATAGTAAATTCGGTTGTAGTTAGCTCTTTTCTTATCAAACAACGTCCATAAAATACATGCTATTACCGATACGAGGAGAATAGCCAGAAATAAAATCACTCCAAAATGAGTATCGCTAAAATCAATGGCATGTTGATCTGGTAAATAACCTATATGAAAAAGAGAATCGTCCAACCAGGAAACAACACCCACCAATGGTCGGTTGAGGATCATTCTTTGTTCATTATAATTATAACCCAGAACTTCCAATAAAGGGTTGTAGGCAATTTGTGATAAGACCAGGAGCCATACAGAAAAAAACCTGAATAATATTTTTTCCCAAGATCTCCATTTGGTGTTTATATCGGCTGAATTCATTCCAAATTCTTTCATAAGTTTTATTATCAATGTCGGGTAACAGTTAGCTTTATTTTTTAAATGAGAAAGCCCCGGCTTACCGGGGCGAGGAACCATAAAACCAAAACCTAATTTACCTGTGAGAGTTTTATTGACAACTTTTCTAACACCAACACCACTTTCTAAAAATATAACTCAAAGAAACACCATATGTAAATAAATCATTTAAGAAAGTTTCCCTATTTTAAAATACTAAATACCCTATTTTATAAAGAACACGTAAAAGAGCACCGTCGGCCATATTTATAAAAATCAATCAGTTCCGGTCAGGCCAAAAAAATCACTGTCAATTATAAGTAGCTTGACCCCATTTTTTGAAACGGATCTGTGAGAGCTTTAATACATTCGAAACAATGTATGACATACCATTTGTCAAAGAAAATTGACTTCCATCTTCAAGCTCGGAAATAAAATCACCTTCAAGACAATGAACGATATGGCCTTTTTGACACCAATGATCTACAAGATAACCTTTGCTGTATTCAACTATTCTTACACGAAATCCTTCAAACTGCAATGTTGTCCAAAAAGCAATCCCTTGTTCGCAGCATGTCTTGATTCAATTAGATTTCAATCAATGGTTTGAAAATTGATTTTCATTTTACCAATTTCAATAATAAAGATATTATCAGCTCAAAAATAAAAAACAGATATTAGGCTGCATGGATCCACTGCTTAAATATAGGAGCCTTTTCCTGGCTTATGATAATACAATATTTTTCATTCAGCTCGTTCGGTTCCATTCTTATTATCAATTTTACTTTCTCATAGCTTCGGAAGCTTTTTATATAATTGATGTTGATGATATATTGACGATTTGCACGAAAAAAGATGCTTTCATCTAATTCATGTTCAAGACTTGCAAGATTTATTTCTGCTACATATTTTTTCCCAATACAGTCAAATGCGTAAACAAGCTTGTTTTCAGTATAGAAGAAAACTATTTGTGAAAGGGGAAGAGAAATATTATCCACGCCTTGCTTAACCACGACTCTTTCCCTTTTTCTCCTGAAACCTGGTTTTACCGTGTCCAGGTGAATGACATTATTTGTGAGATAATTTAATAAGGCCTTATTTGATTGTGATCGCATAAACTTGCGTTGTCGATTATTAAATGAACTGACCGTTCATAAATTTGTATTTTGTTATCTTCAAAAGTTATGTTCATCATATCGCAAATGGATTTTAAGTTTTTAATCCTGTATCCGAATCAATAGCCGAGTTCCTTCAGTGTATCCCGGAAGCCTTCAGCTATTGCTTCATCAAAAAGAGAAGAACGGCTCTTGTTTTTCCTAAAGAGCCGTTCAATAAATCCTATCAGCTGTTTCATCGCATTATCAATAAACATTTTCAGACCTGCTATGGAACGATCGGGTTCATCATTTTAAAAACTCCATCGGGATTAGTTTTCCAAACCCATGCGTGCAATGTCCATAAGCCTAAACCAAGCGTATTAAAATCCCATTCATCAGCATCACCTGTAAAACCTGCAGGTGGTATATCAGTATGTTGAAAATCGATCGGAACTCCATATTCTACAGCTACCAGTTCGAAATTTCCATTGGGCAGCTTGTTATATACAAGGAACTCTGGCTTTGTTAAATCGAATTTTCCATCCCCTACCAAACCAAAGTTTGCAAAATGCAATCCCATATTAGGCAATTGAATGCCCGTATTGACATACCCATTCGCCTTGGCCGCAGCGGTGTCCATATAATTCGCGGTAGCTGCACGAACCTGGAAGAGTTCTGCAATTGTTTGAGCAGGCAATGCAGAATTGCTATTAACAAATTCCTGATTGCCGTTATTGGTTCTTGCGCTCTTTGCCTGCTCTTCATTACTTGGCTCTGTTGCTGCATATTTTTTGCATGCAGTAAACAAAAAAGTGGCAAATAGAATAATGAAATAAAGAACTGGTTGTGCACTCCATGCTGCAGATATCGAGTCTGTTCCTTTAACAGTTTTGATCCTGCTGTTTACTTCTGTACCAAATAAATTTCTCATTTTTTTTTAGTTTAGTTGTTAAAAATGTATTTGCTATTGACCCTGCTTTACTTTATCAACCTTAACAGGCAGCAGCCCATGAGCTTCTTTATGTGTATTGATTATTGAATCGGCATTAGGAGCTTGTGCAAGGCACATGATAGTGCCGTTTTTTTCATCAACCCAATAGTTGATAAAACTTACTCCATGTTTTTTTTGAACAGCAAGATCTTTTTGATGTGCTCCTGCTACGGCGGATGCATTCACCTTACCGGCACCCATTTCATGGAGATCAAGATACAGATCTTTACCTCCCATTATAGATGCCTCCTCTCCCCCGGTAACTAAATGCACCTGGTCCGGTACGAGTCCATGGGCCTCAGCATGTGTTTTGCGAATTGATTGCGAGTCAGGTGCCTCCGCAAGACAATAAATATCACCGTTTGCTTCATCAACCCAATATTTAATAAAGTTTACTCCGTATTTTTTTTGAACTGCAAGATCTTTCTGATGTGCTCCCGCCGCATCTTTTGCAGTCACTTTCCCGGCTCCGATATGATGAACATCTAAATAAAGTTGCGTGGCTGGTTGATTTTTTTTTGACTCACCTGGCTTATTGTCCTGTGCTGAGAGATCAGACGAGAGGAGAGCAACAAATGCAATTGTAGCTAATACAGAAAAAATCTTCATAACGACAAAGGGTTTAATGATGAAATAAAATTCTTATACAAAGCAACTTTATTTGGCAGTGATAGATTTAGGGGGTGTTCCCTATTTTAGAAAAAAGGACACCTCATTTTAAGATTGAGAAATTATGAACAGCGATTTTTCAAAATTTATATCAACGGAAAGGAGTAGCCTGATTGCTTCATGAGTTACATTTGTATTGAAATGAAACACGAGGTTTATAATTTACCGGAATTTTTTAGCAGTGAAAAACATGCTGACACTTATCTCCATTTTTACAAGGCCAGTAGAGCCTCTGTAAAAAATAAAATAATCTTTTCTCAAAATTTAATTTGTCTTTTATTGGAGGGGTCAAAAGAAATTTTTAACCGGACAAGCCATGCAAAGATCGATCCTGGCAAATTGTTCCTTCTTGCTGCCGGAAGTGCTTTAATGTCTGATGGCGTTACTACAAATGATCAGTACGAAAGCATCCTGATCTTTTTTAGTAATGACTTTCTTATAGACTTCTGCCTTAAAAATAATATTGAAACCTCGGAAACGAAAAATGAAGACGCTGCGCTAATAACACTGAGTAAAGACAACTTCCTTTTCAATTATGAAAAATCTCTCAAACTATCAGAGCCAATCAAAGGGGTATCCAGCTTTCAAAAAATAAAAATAGAGGAATTGCTTTTATATCTTCTTAAAATATATCCGGATCAAATAAAGTCGTTTATTATACAAGCTTTCCAAAACAGCCAGGAAAATAGAATAAAACAGGTTGTTTTTGCCAATATAGAAAAGGGGCTCACTATTGATGAGTTAGCTTTTCTGTGCAATATGAGTGTATCTACTTTTAAGCGGCACTTCTCTGAAGTTTTTCATACAAGTCCAAAAAAATATTTTATACAGAATAGAATGGAAAAAGCTAAAAAGCTTTTGCAATTGAATAAAAGAACTTCGGATATATATTTTGAGTTGGGTTACAGTAACATCTCATCATTCAGCAATGAATTCAAAAAACATTTTGGCATATCTCCTAAACAGTTTCATGCAGAATTTGAACCAAAAGAAAAAGTATTTGAATCATTAGCATAACTTCTTTTTTAGTACCGTTGCGATATTTGCTTTCAAAAAAAGCAATATGAAAAATTTCATTCTTACAATTATCGCGACATGGCAATTTGGTATTTTAACGGCTCAAACCTTTACTCTAAAAAGTAATGAACTCGGAGGGCAAGCCACTGACAAACAAGTTCTCAATGGTTTTGGTTGTACGGGAAAGAATACCTCACCGCAACTCTTTTGGGAAAACGCTCCAAAGGATACAAAAAGTTTTGCAGTTACTATCCATGATGAAAATGCGCCAACAGGAAGTGGCTGGTGGCATTGGGTAATCTTTGATATTCCTTCTGCTATTACTGAACTTAAATCCGGCGCCGGCAATATCAACTTAAAACTTGCACCAGCTAATTCTATCCAAAGTGTAACAGATTTCAAAGCACCTGGATACGGTGGACCTTGTCCGCCAGAGGGACATGGACCGCATAAATATACAGTAACAGTATATGCACTTAAAACGGAAAAGCTGGGGTTGGATGCTACTGCAAATCCTGCCTTGGTCGGCTTTATGTTGGGACAGAACCTGATACAAAAAGCATCCCTTGTATTCTATTACAATAGATAACAAATCGAAATTCCGCTCTTGATCCTATAATAAAAATGATTGACAAGAAGCGGGAAAAATTTCTTAAGATCCTTCCCGATTATAAAAGAATAAATACGATCAGTAGTATATATACATAATGAAACCACTATTATTAATCCTTGACGATTGGGAAGGACTTATTCAAAAAGTTGCTTGCTGGAAACAATTCAACGAATTATTAGAAATTAAATTCCTGAAAGAACCTATCGAAAGAACAAGTGATGTCGAAATAGGGCAAGCTCAATTTTTAATGGCGATAAGAGAGCGGACTGCGTTAAATGAGCAATTGTTTAAGAGGATGCCAAAGTTAAAACTTGTGCTTCAAACAGGCGGACACGCCTATCATATCGACAAGGCTGCGGCCAAGCAGCGACATATTATTATAGCTTCTGGCAGACGAGTAAAAGCTCCTTTGGCTTCAGTTCCAGAACTAACTTTTGCTTTTGTACTTGGCTTGACGCACAAAGTTTATCAGGCACAGAGGTCCATGCAAAATGGAAGATGGGACCTATTAACGGGACGAACCCTATCCAATAAAAGATTAGGTATACTCGGAATGGGCAGACATGGTTCCCGTGTAGCACAAATAGCAAGCACCGCTTTCAATATGGAGGTTGTTGCCTGGAACAGAAATGAAAATACCTATAGCGAAAGTGGTGGTTTCAAAAGATTGCCTTTGGAAGAACTCCTGGAAACATGTGATATTGTTAGTATTCATTTGAAGCTTTCAGATGATTCCAAAGGTTTGATAAATAAAGAACGACTCGCTAAAATGAAACCAGGTGCCCTATTAATAAATACTTCACGTGGAGCAATTGTTGACGAAGATGCGTTAATAGAAGCATTAGAAAATAAAAGATTAGCAGGTGCAGGCCTTGACGTATTTCGTCAGGAGCCCTTAGCTATCGACTCTCCTCTTCGCATATTTGATAATGTTATCTTAACTCCGCACATTGGTTGGACAGTAGACGAAGTTTTTGAAGAGTTTGCCACTATCGCTTGTACACAACTCATGGAATACCTAAATGGCAACCTGGCAAACACGGAATTACTGCCATACTGATTTATGTGATGCACAATTTCAATCAATTTTTAAAACACCAGAAGTCCTAACGATTTTCGGTTCATAATGGTCATCCTGTTTTTCGTCTAAAAAGCATTGATCCTGTATGAACTTCCTTATTAAAATGCAATTACCTTTTCCCAGGATCAACATGGCCCGTCGATTTGAAATACGCTAAAGCAATTGCTTTCCTATCTTGTATAATTACATACTCCTAACTTGATTTTTTTCAAAGGCATATTGATTGTTTAAAATTCAGCGGCGATACAACTTAGCAATTTTATCATTGACAATCTCAAAAATGATCACCTGCTCCATTTTTTCCGTGTTGCCATTTCTGCCGTGAATAAATTCGAGTAAAACAATTTTATTATTGAAATTTATCCTGGTTATTACTTCAGCAAATAAATTGGGAGAGTTTGCAAACAATTGCTCATATACTTTACGACACGCTTCTTTACCATCAATCAAAACCTCACCATCGGAGAGCCGTATGATCTTAAAATCATCACTGAACAAGGCCATCATTCCTTCCAGGTCTCTATCATTATACGCATTAATTTGTCGAGTTACTATTTGCCCGGGTGACATGTAATAATTTCATTTTTTTCAAATCCATTCAAACGCTTTTACTGTCTCTTCATGTTCAATGTCACCAGTGTGTTTTGTTGTCTTGGGTTCAATTAACATGATCCAAACTTCTTCTCCATTTGTACGAGGTCTGTGCTCTACCCCCTTGGGAATAATTAATATCTCCCCATCTTTTGTCTCTGTGGTTTCATTTCTGAAATCCATGATCAATGTTCCTTTAAATACAATAAACATTTCATCTTCGTCCTGGTGGCTATGCCAAATTAATTCATCTTTTATTTTTGCGAGCTTCACATGTTGTCCATTAAGCTCGCCAATAATCTTTGGTGTCCAGTACTCAGCAATCAGTTCAAATTTTTTGTTGATGTTTGTTGCATTGATCATATACAAAGTCCTTGGATTATTGATATTTGCCCTGCTGATAGTTACCTATTTGTAAAATCATATTTTCTTACGATGGTCTCATCCCCGGGAAAAAGTTCGGGAGATAATTTTGATATCTGCGCCTGCACACATTTCCACTCTCCATTTTCTTTGATGTATACATCTGTGTACATAGACATCCCTGTGTTTTCTTTTCCGTTGCTGACCACCACATACTTGTTCGTTGCGTGAACAAGAGCAGTGGTACCAAAAATGCTTATTCTTTCATCACGGTAATCCCAATAAATAAAACCATCAAATCCGTGAAGCCAGCCATTCATGTAATTTTTCCGGTCGATATACTGACCGGATGATCCGATGCACACAAAATCGTTGTGGATAATCTTGCTATGGCTTACCGTATCGTTCGTAACAAAGTTGTTTATGAACTTTGCATTCAACAACTGTAAAGTTTTCATATCATCGGAACTGGCCTGCGCTGAGCCTTGGTTACTAAAAAAGGAAAGACTAAGAAAAATAAGGATAGCTGCTTTCATAAATTGCTTTTAATACTATACAGATATATAACCGATGCGCATGCTGAATTCTTTATGGATCTTGATCAATCTTTGGTCTTTTATTCACTGGTACAATTTTTTATTAAGTTCCTCATGCCTGGCAAGAAGAGACACCACCAGCCAAGGGGTTTTGCCAGTTTAACTCTGAAAAGCCGCGCAACTCCTGCCTATTATACTTAAAACAATTTCTCATTTACTTAGCGCCATGATCATTATTATACTAAGAGCAACAATAAGTATAATCCTGAGTATCTGGAACAACGCCACAAATAACCTGTATTTTTCATCATTTGTATTAGACATACTCTACTCAGCTATAACATGACTTTTATGAGGATTTCTCTGCTACCTACTCAGGCAATTTTTTCTTTTTTATTTGGAAAATGCGGGAAAGGTTAAATCCAAATTGAATATCACCTTTCGCCCAATCATTTGTAGTTTCTGTAAGAAACATTCTCTCATTCATACCAACGGCATTCGTAAAATGCAATTGAAAAACATGACCACCTGTTTCAAAATCAAAGCCCACAGACAAAGGGTTATGCGTTTCATCTGCTGCGTTCGGATTGAAACGGTAGTAGTAATCAAGATTTAATGAAATTCTTTTGGTGAGTTTTAAACGTCCACCGGCACCAAGGCCATAAAGATCATTAGGATCATTTGCTGTTGACGCTAAATTCCGGTGAAGTAACGTAGGAGATAATTGCAAGCTGATTCTATCACTGAATTTTCTTCCAATTATAATTTGATAATAATAAGCCATCCGATCCGAAAAAACATAACCCTTGGAAGGATCATTCCATTTTAGTGCCTGCAATGTGCTGCCAACAGCTGCTAATAAAGAAAAAGGTACGGACTGAGGGCCAGTGGCCTGGTGCATGATTCTATATTTTAAGAACCCGTCAAATTCTTTTTTATTTGTACTTCGCCCAATGCCCAGCATAAGATTTTTTGTAATACCAAAATCAAATCCCATTCGCATAGTTGCATGGTCCAATCCAAAAAATTCTGAAGCTCCATCATTTATATTTCCGAAACGATGAAGAATTCTGAAGTCCATTGTTCCGGGTTTCAGCAATTCCATACTGTGGCTCATGATAACCCGGGTGGATTTAAAGGCATAATCTGCATATTCTTTTTTCTTCCCTGCATCCTCAACTTGTTTTAGCAGGTCATTATCCTGCGCAAACACAGATAAAGTGACTAAACAAAAAGCGGTACCCAGTAAAATCGTTTTTTTCATTTCTATAAATTAAAATCACTAACTTTTAAATGGCTCAAGATTGCAATCAATTATAATATTTACATTATTTGAGAGCTTATCACTTACTATTGAAGGAATACGGATATTATAATCAGACAACTGTATGGCAAACTGTGCATTTGCAATGATCCTACCTCCCTTTATCATTAATTTACCAGTTGTCTCAACATCTTTTGTTTGCCCGTGTATCTGTAGTTTTCCTTTTACTTTAACGGTGTATTCTCCATCCTTTGCGTAGTTGATCTCACCATTATTTACAACTTCCCCCGCAAAATCCGATTTGGGAAATTTGCTACTCTCCACATAGTTTTCATTAAAATGCTCCTGCATAAGTGACCGTTGGAATTCGAAACCCTTCATCAGCACGGCAAATTGCAACCTACCTGTTTTTATATCTAATACGCAGGTACTGCTTTTATTAATTGCTTCTATTTTTTCAAGCGGCGATTTGGTACATTCAAAGAATATTTTTCCGGTTTTTGTATAAACCTTATCCTGTGCATGTAAAAAAATGGATATTGTAATCAACAGCATAGTAGTTAGACCGATCTTTTTCATTTAACATATTTTATTTTATCACTTTTTTTCAATTACGCAACGATTCAGGATCACATCAGAGCCCAACAATTGATCTGCATTAAATCCTGTACAAATTCCTTTTATTGTAATATTACTTCCCAGTTGCAATTGCGTATCTCTTAATTGGTGATCAGCATCCATACTGCATCTTACTGAAGACGTGTAACCTTCATTACCCACCATCACTGTATAGAACCCTTTATCATCTTTCATAACATCTTTGATCGAACCGTTGACAGCAATGATCTTATCAAGAAATCTTGTATTAGCCGCTTGTTCATTTTCCTCAAATTCTTTTATGAGTTCTTTTGCACCAGTTACATGATCTGCTTTTTCGTACATAAGGTCCATATTGGTTTTTGTATATTCTATGTACCCATACAATCCGGCTGTCAATGCTATTATCACAGCAGCGACTATAGCTTTCTTCTTTGTTATTATCTGCATCGAACTGTTATTACTAAATAAATATCTCTACACAAAGCAACTTTTAATTTCGCTTTACGATATAAGAGTGATTCCCTATTTTAATGTAATTTGCTTCCCTATTTTATAAATGAAGGATCATGGAGTTGATAGAAAGAGATGATTTCTTATCAATTATGCAAAAGACCTTCGATGAGGTCATAACCGGTGACGGGCATTGCATATTAATCAGTGGCGAAGCTGGTATTGGAAAAACTTCCCTGGTAAGAGAATTTTCCAAAAAAAACAAAGACGATTGCCAAATATACCTTGGATCTTGTGATGCGTTGTATACTCCTCGTCCGCTGGCGCCTATATATGATATTGCACTTCAAATCAAAGACCATAGCTGGGATATGGATGATCGGTCAGTCTTATTCACCAAAATATTTCATGAATTAGAAAATCAAAAAAAGGCAACACTGATCATTGTGGAAGATATACACTGGGCTGATGAAGCAACTTTGGATTTTTTAAAATTTTTTATACGACGCATTACAATGCTTCATTGTCTTCTACTCGTTACATACCGTGACAATGAAATACATTCAAGTCATCCGTTAAGAACTGTATTGGGTCAGCTTCCCCCTGATTTTTTTACACGTTTGCAGCTATCTCCATTATCGAGAGGAGCAGTCGAAACAATGGCGGCAGAAAGAGGCTACAAAGGAAAAGAAGTTTACAGTATCTCAGGGGGCAATCCTTTTTATGTAAATGAAATATTAGCAAGTTATAGTACCGGTATTCCTGATAATATAAAGGACTCCATATTATCTGTATATAACAGGCAAAATGAAAA
>DASYQG010000228.1:0-5716 GCA_036005825.1 Chitinophagaceae bacterium
TGTTATCGATAATATGACAACTTGGTTCAATAGCAAATCAATGGAGATCGTTGCCCGTAATTATGATCTTAGTTATGATGCAGGTGTTTATGATTTTAATGTACATATGGAAGTGCAGATGACGCAATTTGGAAACCTTACTGTTCCATCAACGCTTCGATATATTGGTACTTGGGACGTCGCATTTAAAAAACGAGAAAGGGGAGTGTTTACAGCTACGCTGTCTGATTTCAGTAGGCAGTAGGCAGTTGGCAGTCGGGGGAGACATTAATTTATAAATTTCTCAGGATTTTGAATCATACTGCCTAATATTTTTCCTACTTCAGCATTTTTTGAAGATAGAGATAGATGTTCTTCAGCGGTGATGTATTTACAAGCAAACGCAAAATCAATCCAAACTTCTGTTTCCGAATTCTCGCTATCTGAATCAGTCAATTTGCTTACAAAGTGAGCCAAATATTTCCTTCTTCTATATGCTTCGGCAAAGTTGGCACAAACGGATCTTGAACTTCTTCGTATTTGGTCAGTAAGACTATATGTTTCTTCTTTAGGAAATCGTTTAGATATTTCAAAAATGTCCATTGCCAATTCGAATGCTTTTTTATAAATAATCATGTCTTTATAAGAAGCCATACTCAAAGATTTATTGTTTAAATAAAACGTGAGTAACAAGTTTCAGATTGCAACTGCCTACTGCCTACTGCCTACTGTTCCAACATAGTTCCGCCACTTTTCAATCACCTCTTTCATATCATTCGGTAACTCAGTTTCAAAAAACATTTCTTTTTTAGTAGTAGGATGAATGAAGCCAAGCGTTTTCGCATGCAATGCCTGACGCTGACAAATCGCAAAACAATTATCAACGAACTGCCGGTATTTTGCAAAAACAGTTCCTTTTACAATTTTATCTCCACCATAAGTATCATCATTAAACAAAGGATGACCAATGTATTTCATGTGTACACGTATCTGGTGAGTACGACCTGTTTCCAAAATACATTCAACTAATGTTACATAATTAAACCGTTCGAGGACTTTATAATGGGTGATTGCTTCTTTACCATGATCACCCTCAGGATAAGCTTCAAATAATTTTCTGAACCGAAGATTACGACCAACATGTGCCACTATTGTTCCATCATCATTTTTTATATCACCCCAGGCAAGAGCTATGTATTTTCTTTTTACAGAGTGATCATAAAATTGTTTGGCAAGATGTGTCATTGCCTTGCTATTCTTTGCCATCAATAACAGGCCGCTTGTGTTTTTATCGATCCTGTGCACAAGTCCATATCGTGGCAAAGTTGATTCAGTTATAGACGGATCTTTTTGTTGCAGATACCAGGCAATACCATTTAATAAGGTGCCTGTATAGTTGCCGCTCCCTGGATGCACCACCATTCCAGCGGCTTTATTTATCACCATCACATCATCGTCTTCATAAAAAATATCAAGATCAATTTTCTCCGGTAGCACTTCAGTTTCTTCCGGACTCATATCACTGAATACAATTATTTCATCCAACCCCTTGATCTTGTAATTCTGTTTTACGGTATTTTTATTTACGGTCACCATCCCGGCATTTATCGCCTGCTGGATCTTATTTCTTGTAGCACCCTCTATCCGCCGCATTAAATATTTATCTATGCGCAACGGCTCTTGTCCTTTGTCGATCTTTATAACAAATCGTTCAAACAGTTCATCACTGCCATTCTGTGGTTCTTCTTTTGCCTGGTCCGCTTCTGACATATTATTTTTATTTACCGGCTTCAGAGCCCTGATTGAACTTTTGTTGCGACGCTCCGTTCATCATTCGGTTCTATGTTCAACATTTCTACCTTCGCCGGTTTTTGATTTAGTGGAAATGCAAAAGTACATTTGCAGAATGGATAAACAGCAGGTCATGTTTCGTGATCTCGGTAATATGGACTATAAGACCGCCTGGGATTACCAGGAGAGCCTTTTAAAAGAAAACACCCGAAGAAAGTCGTTAGTCTTTAGTCGGGAGTCGGGAGTCAGTATCGACTCTGAACTCCGAACTCTGAACTCCGAACTCAGCACCGAGCACTACTTGCTTTTTGTCGAACATCCGCCTGTTTATACTCTTGGTAAAAGCGGCAACATTGAAAATATATTAATGAGTGAAGATCAGCTTGAAGAAAACGGCATCCAATTTTTCAGAACAAATCGCGGCGGTGATATTACGTTTCATGGTGATCAGCAGATCGTTGGTTATCCAATTCTCGACCTTGAAAAATTTTATACGGATATTGGTAAATATCTCCGCAATCTTGAGGAAGTGATCATAGCAACGCTGGCTGATTATGGATTAAAAGGTGCAAGATCAGCCGGTGAAACTGGTGTTTGGCTTGATCCTGATATTCCCGGCAGGGAAAGAAAAATTTGCGCAATGGGTGTACGAACCAGCCGGTGGATCACTATGCATGGTTTTGCTTTTAATGTCAATACCGATCTTTCCTATTTCAATAATATCATTCCTTGTGGCATTCAGAACAAACAAGTAACCTCGCTTGAAAAAGAATTAGGCAAGAAAATAGATTTTGAAGAAGCAAAAGAAAGAGTGAAAAAGAATTTTGAGAAAGTGTTTGAGGTCGAGTTGGTGAATGGTCAATGGTGAATCGTCAATCAATATTCTGATTTATTCACCATTGACAATTGACCATTCACCATCAGAAATCTTTCGGAATAAAAAACCTGTTCTTCTCTACCAGCTTATCATCCTGGTATAGCTCAGATTTGAACCATCCCGAGTGATAAAAGTTAGATTTCTCAAGCATCAATGAAGCTTCTTTAATATCTTTTAATTCAAAAAGAAAGGTATCGTCATCTTCATAAAATTTGATAGAATATTTTTTACTGCCAAAATCCAATAAAGAGATCCTTACCAGTCCATCTTTATTGGCAATGATCCGGTACTGTGGAATTACAACATCAGGTTTATTTTTAGTTTTTACAACAGCATCGATCTTGCGGATCACAGAATCCGAAAAAAGGTCTTGCTTACTGTTCCTATATCTTTTTAAAATGATAAGTTCTTCCGTGGACAAAGCGCTGTCAGGCAGATTTTGACTAATGATCTTTTGAACCACCTTTAGGTAATTGCTGTCCCTAATTGCTTTGGAAGATGTATCAGAAAGTAACGCTGTTCGTATGCTGTCGCTTGATGGTCTTTTTGATTTAGAAAAAATAAAATTGGCGCCATCAACTAAAATATAAAGCCTGTAAAACATTTTGTCGTTTGGGGCTTTTGAATCAAGAAAACCGTTTTGCTTGTTGTTCGGATCGGGTACAGTTACCAAGGTTTTGAAATTGGAAAGACTATCCGTTGATCGCTGGATACTTAGCTGTTTCAATTGATGGAACTTATTATTCCAACTGATGACAACCCGGTTGTTTCCTTTATTTACTACAGAAAAAGCAGGCAAAGAATCCTGTGCATAAGCAAATGTAGAAGTACAAATCAAGAGGGACAGGATGATTTTTCGCATGGATATAGAACGTTAAAACAAAAAATTTCTTTTGGTCTACATGGCAAAGATAGGCAGGCAAGCCGCAAAACTTAAAAGATTAACGAACCTTTTTGCAGCGAAGCATTTCCCTGTAATCCTCCGCTATGGATCATGAGTATTTTACTTGTTGGAGCGAAATGATCTTTGTTTATCAGATCGAATATTGCGTAAGCTAATTTACCCGTGTACACAAAATCGGTGGGAATATTTGTAAGCTTGAAAAATTCGTTCATAAAGTCGATCAGAACCTGATCATATTTTGCATATCCGCCAAAATGGTAATTCAAAAACAACTCAGTATTATCCGTCTCATTCTTCCCTTTCCATCCTTTTAAGACTACAATGCCGGCTATATTTTGATTTGGTAAAGCCGCCAGTTTTATGCCATTAAACATAGTTCCTGTACCAACCGCGCAAACTATATGAGTATAATTCTTCCAATTTGTATATTGAAGAATTTCAGCTGATCCTTTTTCGCCTTCCTTACCGGCGCCACCTTCAGGAATGATGTAATGACCAGGAAATTCTCTTTTGATCGATTCAATAAATTCAGCACTGTTCTTTTGACTATACTTTTCTCTTGAAATAAATTTCAGCTCCATTTCATATTTGTCCGCTTCGATTAAAGTAGTAGAAAGCTGTTGAGGTTTTTCACCACGAATAATGCCAATACATTTTATTTTTTGTAAATAGCAGGCACAGGCAGTTGCAACAATATGATTTGACCAGGCACCACCGAATGTGATAATGCCATTGTAATTACCAGCATTAAAATTTTCAAGATGATATTTTAGTTTAAACCATTTATTGCCTGAAATGACCGGGTGAATTTTATCAAGACGCAACACATCAAGCTGAACGTTTTTATTTTGTAAAAAAGAGGCATCTATTTCATCAGTTGTTATTTTTCCAAGATCAGGAAGTTCCATGCAATAAATATAAGCTGAGTAGGTAATTTATTTAATTTCGCAGGTCTTTAAAATTATATGATGAAACCAACATTAGTGATATTGGCTGCCGGGATGGCATCACGTTATGGAAGCATGAAACAAGTGGAGGGTTTTGGCCCATCGGGTGAAACGATCATGGATTACTCCATTTATGATGCTATTCGTTCGGGTTTTGGAAAAGTAGTGTTTATTATTCGCAAAGAATTTGAAAAGAATTTTCGTCAACTAGCCGGTAAGAAGATCGAGGATAAGATCAAGGTAGAATATGTTTTCCAGGAATTGAATAAATACGCAGATGGCTTTGAGATACCTAAAGAAAGAACCAAGCCATGGGGAACAGCTCATGCTGTACTCTGCGCTGATGAAAAAGTAAAAGAGCCATTTGCCGTTATTAATGCAGATGATTTTTACGGGAAAGATGGTTTTGTAAAAGCTTCTGATTTTCTTATAAATGATTGCAATGAAAAGACATTTTCTATCATCGGCTATGAACTATTAAAGACACTTTCAGAACATGGAACGGTGAATCGTGGCGTTTGTGAAGTGGACAACAAAGGCAATCTTATTTCTGTTGTTGAAAGATTAAATGTTTCGAAGGTTGGGGATAAGATCGTTTGCAATGATGAGCATTTACCTATGGAACTTGACTTAGATACACATGTATCTATGAATTTCTGGTGTTTCCATCCATCAGTTTTTGATTATACAAAAAAGATCTTCAAAGAATTTCTTTCCCAAAATGCATCCAATCCGAAAGCTGAGTTTTTTATACCAATAGTAGCGGATAAGTACATTAAAGATCGGGAAGGAGTGATAAAAGTGATCCCTACTTCTGCAAAATGGTTTGGGGTAACCTATAAAGAAGATGCGCCAATGGTAAAGGAAAGTTTAATGAAGCTGGTAAATGCCGGGGAATACCCTCAAAACCTTTGGGCAAAATAAAAAAGCTGCCGAAGCAGCTTTATATCATGAGCCCGATAAGTTTGAATTAATCCACTTTTACAATAAATACATAGTCCTGGATCTTTGCTACCTGTTGTTCTCTTTGCACATTTCTGATCGCAGATACTGAAGGAAGTTTGATGCGATTGTAGGCGGTATCTTTTTTCTTTAATTCTTCTATTGCAGAATAAATATATTTAGAATGAATGGCAAAGGTGAACCCTTGTGCATTTGCCTGGCGTCCATTCAATACACCAATTACTTCTCCATTCTTATTTAGGATTGGGCTACCGC
>DASYQG010000229.1:0-16413 GCA_036005825.1 Chitinophagaceae bacterium
CCATGAAAACCAATTAATAATTGTGTCCTGAAAACTATAATGGAGCCCATCGCGGCTCCATTATTTTTTATAGAATACCAGACAAGTTAAAATGCTTATTCTAAGATTTTAATCATCATACCTATTTATCACCATTTGTAACCTCCCCAGTTTCTCTATAACAGATCAATTTCACTAACTGTTATGCGCAAAATGAGATGATCTGCATCTTTTTTCACCCTCCCAACCGAAATAGTTTTGTGACTTCAAAATATTAACCAAATGAAATCACTTTTTGACATCGGTTCAACAGTCCTTTTGTTTGCAGCGATATTAAGCAGGTTGTTATGCAAAAAACCCGAAGAGGGTCTAATACAAAAAAATTGAAATTAATTAATCATTAAAAAATAAAACGAAACTTATGAAAAGAAAATTATTACTTGTACAAATATCATTGTTTGTTTCTTATCTATTGTTTTCGCAGGGGATAGGCATTGGTACCAATGCACCGGACCCTTCTGCGGCCCTGGATATAACGGCTACGAACAAAGGGTTGCTTTTACCCAGGCTGAGCACAAATTCTATTAATGCAATTAACAATCCAGCGAGAGGTTTGCTGGTATATGATTTGACAACTGACCAGCTGAAAGTAAATATAGGAGCCCCTGCTGCACCCAACTTTCAGCCCATTACCTCTGGCAATAACAATAATAATAATGCTTGGAGTCTTAATGGTAATCCTGGAATCAACGCCGCTAATCAGTTTTTGGGGACCACGGATAACCAACCATTGCGTTTCAGGATAAACAATATCCAGACAGGTGAATTACATCCCGCCACAGGAAATATATTCTGGGGATTACGTGCCGGCCAGGCAAATATTACAGGCTTCAGCAATGTCGCGATTGGAACTGATGCGCTCAAACTAAATACAACTTTTGGCAATTTAATTGCAATTGGAGATTCGGCATTATTCCATAATACCGGTACCGATGACGGCACTCACGTTGATGTGGGTATTAACAATATGGCCATCGGGCATCAGGCGCTTTTTACCAATACAAAAGGACAATTTAATTTAGCCATCGGGACACAAGCGCTTTTCAACAATACAACAGCTGGGGTCAATACAGCCATCGGCTTTCAATCCCTTTTTTCCAATACTACAGGCAACAGTAATACTGGTGTCGGTTTTCAATCACTTTTTTCCAATATCACAGGGAGCCATAATACCGCTACCGGATTCCTGTCACTTGAAAAAAACGTTATTGGTGACAATAATTCAGCTCTTGGCTTTCAGGCACTTCATTTAAACACGACCGGCGATGGCAATACTGCTACCGGTGCAACTGCACTTTTTTCCAATACCACGGGTAACTCAAATACCGCGGATGGAAATGGAGCACTTACTAACAATATGATCGGTAGTAATAACACGGCTATAGGTGCATCAGCACTAGCCGCCGCGAACTCCGGTGACAGAAATACAGCTGTGGGAGTCGTGTCTCTTGGTTCTAACCTGACAGGTAATTCAAATACAGCCGTAGGGGCAAACGCACTTTCATTGAATTCAAGCGGAAAGAATAATGTGGCTTTGGGTGATTTTGCTTTGCGTGCCTCCACCGCCTCGGATAATAATACAGCCATTGGATTCCACGCAGCATTCAACTTTAACATGGGCACGGATAACACAATAGTGGGTGCCAATGCGGACGCAGACCGTGCAGGATTAATTAATGCGACTGCCATCGGTGCCGGCGCCATTGTCAATGCCTCAAACAAAATAAGAATTGGGAACGCTGCGGTTACTGTGATAGAAGGCCAGGTTCCGTTTACGACTCCTTCTGACGGTCGCTTTAAATTTAACGTACACGAAGATGTAAAAGGCCTGGATTTCATAATGCGCCTGCGTCCCGTCACTTACCAGTTTGATGTAAAAAGATTTGATAACAGGTTGGTCAATAATTCAATTGTTCCTGCTAACGATATTATGCTTGCTTCTTATAATGAAGCGACCACCATCAGACGTACCGGTTTTATTGCACAGGAAGTTGAAAAAGCTGCCAGTACTGCAGGTTACAATTTCAGTGGTATCATCAAACCAGAAACACCAGAAGACCATTATAGCCTGAGCTATGAATCATTTGTTGTTCCGTTGGTAAAAGCGGTCCAGGAACAACAGCAAATGATCAGTGAATTAAAAAAGCAAAATACCGATCTCCAAAAAAGAGTTTTTGAGCTTGAAAAAAATAAAAGCAAAACAAAGGAATAATTTATGCTCATTTTTCAGGACACATTATTTAGCATTTATTTTCCGTCGACACGTGCCCGGCGTTAATCATAAGAAACGAATGCCAGGTAGGTTCTTTAAAAAATTATTTCAAATCAGCTGAAAAAAAATTTCTGTCATGAAAGTAAAATTCTTTCTGCTATTATCGTTTTTCTCAGCATATATAGCTTCAGCGCAACTTACCATTACTCCAGGCTCTCAATTCGCCGCCGTGGGTGATGTACAGCTAACACTACAAAATACTGATCTTGTAAATTTCGGAAATTTTACACCGGGGAACAGCATCGTCAGTTTTACTGGAAATGATTCAGCACGTATCAGCGGCAGTGAACCCGTTCAATTCTTCAAACTGGTGATTAATAAATCAAATAATGCCGCAGTAATCCTGGAACGTTTGGTTACAGTGAGGGAAACTGCTTTTTTTTCTTCGGGATTCCTGGATTTGAATAATACTTTCCTGGATTTGGATTCTACAGGACGCCTGGAGAATGAACGGAACGAGAGCCGCGTGATCGGCTTTCGAGGGGGCGAGGTAGTGGTGCATACCAAATTGGATGCTCCTGCATCCGAGAATCCCGGCAACCTGGGAGCCATCATAAGTTCATCTCAAAACATGGGAAGGACGGAGATCCGGAGAGGCCACCAATCACAGTCGGCTCCGGGTTTGGTCAGCAGTATTTCACGATCCTACACAATCATTTCTGAGAATGGTATAAATCTTAATGCCACAATGCAGATCAATTACCTGGATGCTGAATTAAATGGAATGGATGAGAATTCACTGAATCTTTTTAAAACAGATAATCTGATAAACTGGTCGAATCTGGGTTTCAGTACAAGAAATCCTGACAACAATTTTGTAAGAAAGGAAGGGATCAACTCTTTATCAGCATTAACCCTTTCCAGTGATATAAACAGTCCATTGCCCCTGGTTTTTTTATTAATTAATGCAAGATGCGAAGCAGGTCGGGTATTCTTAAGCTGGAAAACCGCGCAGGAACAAAATACCAGTCACTTCAATATTGAAAGAAGCGCCGACGGTATCAATTGGTCAGTAATTGGCAGCCAACCCGCAGCCGGTAATAGCACTGATCAAAGATCTTATTCTTTTGCAGACAATGATCCGGCAAGAAACAGTTACTATCGTATAAGTGAATATGATCTGGATGGACGGACACAATATACCCGGGTTCTCCGGTCATCCTGTGATGTTAGAGATGTGTTTAGCTTGTGGCCAAATCCTGTTCATGATAAAGTAATTATCAATATAGTCACCAGCAGTGCATCGCAAGCGACAATAAAGATATTTGATAACAAGGGAGCATTGGTAAAAATGCAAAAATCAACAGTTTCACCGGGTACCAACCAACTTAGGATAGATACGAAGTCATGGCCAAACGGAATATATTCGTTACATATAGATTGGAACCATGGACAAATTCAAAAAGCAGCACAAATAATAAAGCAATAATGTAGATAAACGAACATTGCAAATCATTTCGGTTCATCATAAAAAGGTAACTCTTCATTTGAAGGACAATATAACTTACATATGAAAATAGAAACAGGAGTAGATGAACTCTGCACTGATGGGAAAGTGCTGTTTGTTGTAGAGCTCACACCAACTTCCAAATAAATAACGACCAGGACTGATTTAGATTGCCAACTATTAATTAGCCCAAAGATGTGGATGCTTTTTGTTTCCCCATAACAGCTCATTTTAAAAACTGTTATGCACAAAATAAGACGATCTGCGTCTTTTTTCACCTTCCTGGTTGGAATAGTTTTGTGATTTCAAAATAAATATTAATCAAATGAAATCAGTTTTTCACATCAGTTCAGCTGTTATTTTATTTACAGCAATGTTAATTGGGTCAGGATGCAAAAAATCCGACGATCCTATGTCCAATACACCTGCTTCCCAGGTTGCCATCATGGTTGATCCAAATCTGGGAAAATACCTGGTAGACAAGGATGGCCGTACCCTTTATATTTTCTCAAATGATCCGGAAGGAAAGGACAACTGCACGGGTCAATGCCAGCTTTACTGGCCGGCTTTCAACGTTACCAGTCTAACAGCCTCCATGTTGGGGCCGGGACTTGATTACGCTGATTTTGGTTCTGTCATGTCTGCGGCGGGCACGCCTCAGCTGACCTTTAAAGGCTGGCCTCTTTATTATTATGCACCTGACGGAATGAACAAAGAAGCTCCGGGGCAAATACAGGGTGATAATAAGAATAATGTTTGGTTCGTAGCGAAGCCCGATTATAGCATAATGATCGTAAATGCGCAATTGATTGGCAATGACGGAATACATTACAAATCGGATTACACAACAGGAGACGGAGCAACGACTTATTTTACAGATGCACATGGACGAACACTTTATACCTTTGCTTTTGACAGCTCCAACCATAACAAATTCACAGTACCCGATGCAACCACGGTTAACAATTTCAATAACATATGGCCAATCTATGAAACTGATAAAATAGTGGTGCCGTCAGGCTTGGATAAGACCCAGTTCGGATCCATTTCTGTGTTTGGGCACAAGCAGCTTACGTACAAACAATGGCCCCTGTATTTTTTCTACCTTGATGTGACGCCTGGGAGCAATAAGGGAGTAGCTTTCCCACAGGCTCCGGCTCCTCCGACGAACCCATGCATCTGGCCGGTTGTAACACAGAATCAGTCTGCGGCCCCTCGTTCATAAATTATTCAAATAATCATAATACTAGTGATGACGCCTGTAATACAGGCGGTCATCATTTGTAAAGCCTATGAATCCTTTAGGCACCGCAACTCTTCAGGTACAGAATCCGTTTGTATGTCTGCAATAGTTTATATGAAAGAATTAAGTGTGGAGTCAGGTATGACCGTTCCCGATGCAGGACTTGAAAGAGATTTTTTATACGTCCAATTATGTGAAAGGATCAAAGGAATGATCCGGAATTTCACGTTAAAGCCTGGTGACAAATTGCCTTCAATCCGGTCAATTAGTAAGGAGCAGGGCATTAGTATCACAACTGCATATAAGGCTTATTCCGAACTGGAGGTCATGGGATTGATAGAAGCAAGAACAAAATCAGGTTATTATGTGAAACCTAATCCACGACAGTTGTATCGGGCGGCAAAAGAGTTTAATGAGCTTACAGATATGGGAGCAATAAGTGCAGATGAAATGCCCACCGAAGTTTATAAAAATTTGGCGGAGGAAAGCCTTATTCAATTATCCCTTAGCGCCCCTGCTGTAAGCTTGCTGCCAAAGGCAAAATTGAATAAAACGATGGCCGAAATGATTCGGAAAAGTAGTGATGGTGGTATCGGGTATGAAAGCATCCAGGGGAATGATTTGCTTAGAAAGGAGATTGCGCGGCATTCCTTCAACTGGGGAGGCAATCTCAATGCTGACGATATAGTAACAACACAGGGATGTATAGAGGCGTTGACATTCTGCCTGATGGCGGTAACAAGTCCAGGTGATGCAGTGGCCATCGAAACCCCTGGCTTTTTTAGAATAGTGAATGTCTTAAAAAGTTTAGGTCTGAAGGCAGTAAAAATTCCTACTAATGCAGAGACTGGGCCTGATCTCAATTATTTGAAAACCGTACTGCCGGGGATAAAAGCCTGCTTATTCACTCCAAGCTTCAATAATCCGATGGGCAGTTGCATGCCTGATACACTCAAGAAGGAATTGGTGGAAATGCTGGCTAATCATGATATTCCTTTAATCGAGGATGATGTATTCGGGGAGTGCTATTTCGGCGACTCCAGACCAAAGACGTGCAAAAGCTATGATAAAAAAGGATTAGTATTATTATGCTCTTCTGTTTCAAAAACACTGGCCCCGGGCTACCGCGTGGGTTGGTGCATACCTGGAAAATTCATCAAAAAGGTTATCCAGGTTAAAATTACTCACTCACTTGCTTCACCAGGGCCCACCCATGCGACGGTTGGGCTGTTCTTTAAAACAGGACGCCTAGACCTTCACTTAAGGAAGTTGAGACGCAGTCTCTCTTTACAATGCGTACAATACACTCAAGCAATCACAAAATATTTTCCGAAAGACACACAAATAAGCAGCCCCACGGGGGGATGTTTCCTATGGATCAGACTTAACGAAGGAGTTGACTCGAATGAGCTGTTTCAAAAAGCTATGGAAGATAAGATCTGTATTGCTCCTGGCAATATGTTAGCGGCGGATACATGCTTCGTCAATTATATCAGGTTGGGCATTGGGGATCCATTCACGCGGACTATAGAAGAAAGCCTGGAAACATTGGCCAGATTGATAAAAGAAATGATTGTAGGAAAAAAATAGATGACGAATTCCCGTATGCCACTATCGCATTCGTTCTGTTTGGTCTGAGAGTTACTGTCTATCAAAAATGTGTTTTCAATTATTGTAGTCGTGAAACAAGGGTCTTTCCACTAGTGAGAATTAAGAAATAATCCAAGAGTAAAAAAAATCCGGCAACGAAATATATTATCAACAACTTAGGCTTTTTCCTTAAAGGATCATAAAACCAGTAATGAACATACCAATTTCGTGAGGTATTTGTTTTGGTGGTATTCCAATTTTTTGGATTTACGGATAGCTTGCTGCAGTGGCAGCCATTTGGTAGCAGTAGTATGTTATGTTTTTTGTTAACCCGGAGACTAACGGTGATTAAAAAGCTACAGAAGTATACTTAATAAAAAAGCTGAAACCCTTCTTTGTCACTGGTTTCAGCTTTCGTGGTGTGGGGCGGGATCGAACCGCCGACACAAGGATTTTCAGTCCTTTGCTCTACCGACTGAGCTACCGCACCTTTTAATCTCGAATTTGTTTCGGAAATCCTTTATTGGGGCAGCAAAAATAATTGTTCTGAGCCAAAGGCTGAAAAAACAAAGCTGAAATTTCCCGCTCTTATCCTTTTATTTCAATGTTTTCCTGCTTTACTCCCGATTCTCCCTGCATTTTCAATAGTATTTGAGCAACAGTAACGACATCTTTCTGGCAATAATTGACGATCCGTTTTAAATCTTTGTCGTTCCAAAACACACTCCAAACCTTACTTCCATCAATATCATCCTTTGGTGTTGGAATACCAAGTGTATGCGCCAGAAGATTTAAAGAGGTAAAACTTTTAAAATCTCCGAATTTCCATAGCTCAAGTGTATCAAAATGACATACTTCCCACGGCTTTTTGCCACTAGCGTTTAAAATGACAGGAATTGGAAGGTTATTTATGATCAGACGACGACACAAATAAGGAAAATCAAATTCCTTTCCATTGTGAGCACATAAATATTTTGGTTCGTCACTATTGGTCCACTTATTCAGCATATCACAAAATTCAATAAGGAGCACCGCTTCATTTTCACCATAAAAAGATTTGAGAACAATCTTCTTTCCCCCGCCATTGCCCTGAATAAATCCGCAGCTTACGCAAATAACTTTTCCAAACTCCGCATAAATGCCCGCCCGGTGATAGATCGTTTCCTTTGTTTCTTCTTCGTGATATTTTAAAAGAGAGGTTGCCTTTGTATCCCACAATTCTTTCCAGTCTTTTGGTAAAGAGTTGTAGTCCGCATATTGAGGAACAGTTTCAATATCGAGAAATAAAATATTGCTGACTGGAACCGACATAATTTCTTACTAAAATATAACACCTGAATTGAATTACAGATACCACATTATAGGTACTTATCTCCTTTATTTCGCTTTACTTCAGCAACAAATTCCTTTATCTCTTGTTCCTTATCTTTTCTGCAAATAAGCAAAGCGTCCTTTGTGTCCACAACAATAAAATCGTCGAGGCCCTGCAGTACTACAAGCTTACCATTTTCTGCATGGACCATACACTTTGTCGCATCCATTATCATTACATTCTTTCCTGCAACTGCATTTCCCAAATAATCTCTTTCCATATTATCCCATGCACTGTTCCATGTACCAAGATCGCTCCAGCCAAATGAAGATGGAATGATATAAACATTATCCGCCTTTTCCATGATCCCAAAATCAATGGAGATATTCGTGCACTGCGGATATATTTGTTCTATTGCCTCTTTTTCATCTCCCGTATTAAATTTTTCTTTTTCAGCAACGAAAACCTCGTACATCTCGGGAAGATATTTTTCAAATGCGGTAACGATATTTTTTACTTTCCAGATGAAGATACCTGCGTTCCAAAGAAAATCGCCGCTTGCAATAAATGTTTGTGCTAATTCTGCATTGGGCTTTTCAGTAAATGTTTTTACTTTATAAATATCCGGTGCCGCAGCTGTTGTGTCGTGTTGAATATATCCATAACCGGTATTCGGATATGTTGGTTTTATTCCAAGTGTTACAAATGCATTGATATGATTTACAAAATCAAGCGCCTTCTTTGAAGTCTTAATAAACTCTGCTGGTTCTGTTATTAAATGATCGGACGGAGCAACAATAAGATTTGCATTCGGGTCTTTTTTCAAAAGCTTGAAAGAAATATAAGCTACACATGGCGCTGTGTTTTTTCTTGACGGTTCGCCAAGAATATTTTCATCTTTAACATTTGGCAATTGCTCTTTCACTATCGGCACATATTCTGCTGATGTTATTATAAAAATATTTTCCTCGGGCACCAGCTTTTTATACCGGTCGTAGGTTTGCTGAATCAATGTTTTACCCGTACTCAGTATATCGAGAAATTGTTTGGGATATGCGGTGCGGCTCATTGGCCAGAAACGACTGCCGATACCACCGGCCATAATCGCTACATAATTATGTTTGCTGCTCATTTTTTATATCAATCCTTCACGGATCAGGTCATGCAAATGTATAAATCCAAGATATTTTTTATTTTCAACCACCACTAATTGTGTGATCGATCTTTTTCTCATCAGGTCCAGCGCATCAACTGCCAATTCATCTGGGCCGATAAATTTAGGCGTTGCCGTCATTATATCTGCGGCAGTCACTCCGTCCAAAGAAATATTTTTTTCCAGCATTCTTCTAAGGTCTCCATCTGTAATTATTCCCAAAAGAAGATCATTATTATCTACTATTGCTGTTGCGCCTAATCGCTTTGATGAAATTTCAACAATAACCTCTTTCAATGATCTGTCTTTTGCCAGTTTCGGTTTTTCATTTTTTATATAAAGATCCGCCACTCGTAAATAAAGTTTTTTCCCAAGTGTGCCGCCTGGATGAAACTTTGCAAAATCATCACTGCCAAATCCTTTCATCTCCATTAGGCAAATAGCTAATGCGTCACCCATTACTAGCTGTGCAGTTGTGCTGGTTGTTGGTGCCAAATTATTCGGACAAGCTTCCTGTGCTACTGTTGTGTTTAACACTATGTCGGATTGGCCGGCTAAATAAGACTCAATACTTCCCACCATCCCAATAAGAATATTTTTGAAATTTTTAATTAACGGAACCAGCACTTTTATTTCCGGGCTTTCACCGCTTTTGCTGATGATCATAACCACATCCTCTTGCTGAACTATTCCAAGATCGCCATGAATAGCATCTGCAGCGTGCATAAAAATTGAAGGTGTTCCTGTTGAATTAAGGGTAGCAACAATTTTTTGAGCAATAACGGCGCTTTTCCCAATTCCGCTGATTACCAGCCGACCTTTGCCGTTGGCAATTCCATTTACCGCCTTTTCAAAATCCTCGTTTATATATTGAGATAATCCGCTGATGGATTGTGACTCTAATTCAATAGTCCTTAGCGCAATCTGTTTTAGTGAAGAGGTCATTTGAGTGGGCAAAATTATAGGATTTGATATGAAACCAAACAAACGTTATGGTTTCGCTTTATGATTTTAATAGATATTCAAGCAAACAATTTTCGTAAATTCGCAAGCATCGTCTGTTGAGGGTATCTGTGAAAGAAGCGATTACCGGGATGAATGGAAGAATGATCAATTATACCTTCTCCGCTAAAAAGTCCCGCCAGTCCATTTAAGTCGTACAGAAGCTGTCATTTGTGTAAAAAAACCAACACGTAGCAACAGTATTTTCTGTATCTTAATCAACTATCCCTTTTTAAAAGACGATGAAAAGATTTGAGTAATGGCTACAGCATCAGCAAAAAAAACAGTTAAGGCAACAAACGGCAAACCTGCCTCCAAAAAGAAATTTGACCTTCACGAAGCCCTTCATGAACATTTTGGTTTTGATAAATTCAAGGGCAACCAGGAAAAGATCATTGAGAATTTGCTTGCGGGAAAGGACACTTTTGTTATCAAACCTACCGGCGGTGGTAAAAGTTTGTGCTATCAATTACCGGCATTAGTAAGCGAGGGGGTCGCCATTATTGTCTCTCCTCTTATTGCATTAATGAAAAACCAAGTGGACCTGATTCGCGGTTATAACAACGTAGATTCTGTCGCACATTTTCTAAATTCTACTCTTACCAAAAAAGAAATAAAAGAGGTACACGATGATCTGATTACAGGCAAAACAAAAATGCTATATGTTGCGCCTGAAACATTAACCAAGCAAGAGAATCTTGAGTTTTTCAGTGATCTTAAGATCTCATTTTTCGCCGTTGATGAGGCTCACTGTATTTCTGAATGGGGTCATGATTTTCGTCCGGAATATCGTCGACTAAGGGAGATGATGATCCAGATAAATCCTGATATCCCGATGATCGCCTTGACAGCAACAGCTACTCCAAAAGTTCAAAGCGATATCGTTGAAAACCTTGACCTCCGCGATCCGAAAATCTTTATCTCTTCATTCAACCGGCCGAATCTTTATTATGAGATAATTCCAAAGATCAATAAGGATGATACGCTGAAGAATATGGCAAAGTTCATAGTCCAGAACAAAGGCAAAAGCGGTATCATTTATACTACGAATAGAAAAACGACCGAAGAACTTGCGGATATGCTGACCGCAAATGGCATTAAGGCCGTTGCTTACCATGCGGGATTTGATAGTAAGCTAAGATCTGACAGGCAGGATCAATTTATGAATGAAGATGTTCAAGTGATCGTGGCCACCATTGCATTCGGAATGGGAATTGATAAGCCGGACATCCGTTATGTAATTCACTACAATATTCCAAAGAGTATTGAAAATTATTACCAGGAAACTGGCCGGGCGGGTCGTGATGGAATGGAGGGAAAATGCATTCTTTATTATTCTCATAAAGATGTGGCAAAGCTGGAACATTTGATGCGTGATAAACCGCTTAGCGAAAGAGAGGTGGGAAATCAATTGATAAGCGAAACGGTAGCGTTTGCAGAAAGCGGTGTTTGCCGTAGAAAAATTTTATTAAGCTATTTCGGAGAAGAATACGAAACAGATAAGTGTGGCAATTGTGACAACTGTCTTCATCCGAAAGAAAAAATTGAAGCAAAGGACGAGGTGGTATGTGCGATGAAAGCTATCAAGGCGCTTGATGAACGTTTTGCAATGGAATATGTAGTGAACATGATCTTTGGAAGACCAACACCACAAATAACCATGTACCGACATGAGGGGCTTGATGTATTTGCCAGTGGCAGTCACAAAGAACCACATTTCTGGAATTCATTGATCCGTCAAATGCTGTTGGAGGGGTTGCTTCAAAAAGATATTGAAGAATATGGTGTGCTGAAATTTACAAAGAAGGGTCTTGACTTTTTGAAGAAACCAAAATCTTTCAAGATCGTTCTTAATAACACATATGAAGAGGCAAATGCCGACGATGATGAGGGCGCAGAAACTACCGAAGGCGCTGCGGCGGATGAAAAATTATTTGAAATGCTGAAAGAGCTTCGTCAAAAAGAAGCGAAGAAGAAAAACCTGCCGCCTTTTGTTCTTTTCCTTGAATCATCATTACAGGATATGGCAACCCTTTATCCCATTACACTAGCGGATCTTGAAAAATGCCAGGGTGTAAGCAAAGGAAAAGCGATCCGATATGGCAAACCGTTCATTGATTTGATCTCCAAATATGTGGAGGAAAATAATATTGAGCGTCCCGATGATTTTGTAATGAAGAGTGTGGTGAATAAAAGCGGCAACAAAGTTTATATCATTCAGAATATTGATAAAAAGATCCCACTGGAGACCATTGCAAAAAATAAAGGAATGAAAATGGAAGAGCTGCTAGAAGAAATGGAAACGATCGCAGGCAGCGGTACCAAGCTCAATCTTGATTATGCTCTCTCTCAATTGCTGGATGAATATGACCAGGAAGAGATCATCGAATATTTTAAAGGTTGCGAAACTTCATCATTACAAGTGGCGCAGGAAGAATTATCCGAACATAATTTTACCTGGGAACAACTGAAGCTGATGCGGATAAAGTTTTTGGGGCAATATGGCAATTAGAAAAGTGTGAGCTTTTAGCTTCGAGCCGCGAGTTCTTCATACAAAAATCGTATGGTCTTTAAGAGACTCTCTTTAACTTGTTTTCTCTTTTTAATTTCTTAGCAAATGCAAAGAACCAACTATTCCTCTGGCGCCAAATGGGAAGATATTGTCGGCTATAGCCGAGCTGTAAAAATTGGAAATACAATTGAAGTAACCGGAACGGTTGCTGTAGATGATAACAGTGATCTTGTTGGCGGCAATGATGCTTACGAACAAACAAAGTTCATCATTCAAAAAATAGAAAAGGTTTTACAAAAAGCCGGTGCATCATTAAAAGATGTGGTAAGAACAAGAATGTTTGTCACTGATATTTCCCGTTGGGAAGAATATGGAAAAGCTCATGGTGAATTCTTCAAAGACATTAAACCCTGCACAAGCATGATCGAAGTGAAGGGGTTGATCGCTCCAGAATATTTAATAGAGATTGAAGCAACTGCGATCATCAGTGAATAACTTCGCTGCATGAGTCCCGTTATTAATTCCAAACTCCCAAATGTTGGCACCACCATTTTTACTGTAATGAGTGGTCTTGCCAATCAATACAATGCTATCAATCTTGGCCAGGGTTTCCCCGATTATCAAATGAATGAAGATTTGATGAATAAAGTGAGTGAGGTCATGCAGAAAGGCTGGAATCAATATGTGCCTATGCAGGGCTATATGCCATTAAGAGAATCTATTGCTGAAAAAGTTAATTATTTATATCAAACAAAAATTAACCCTGATACGCAAATTACAATTACTCCCGGCGGAACTTATGCTATTTATACAGCGTTAACGACAATACTGCAACCGGGAGATGAAGTAATAATCTTTGAACCCGGTTATGACAGTTATATCCCAAATGTTGAGATCAACGGAGCTGTTCCTGTACTGATCGATCTGAAATTTCCCGAGTACAAGATCGACTGGGATGAAGTGAGAAAAAAAATTTCTTCTAAAACAAAAGCAATCATGCTAAACAGCCCGCATAATCCAACCGGTGCTGTTTTACTGGAAGAAGATATCAGACAGTTGAGCAGTATTGTTAAAGACACAAATATTTTTATTGTCAGCGACGAAGTATATGAGCATCTCATTTTTGATAATATTCCTCATCAATCTATTCTTCGATATCCCGAATTGCTTGAAAGGAGTTTTGTTTGTTTTTCATTTGGCAAAACCTATAACTGCACGGGATGGAAGCTTGGGTATTGTATCTCATCTCCTGCATCAATGATCGAGTTCAGAAAAGTTCACCAGTTCAATTGCTTTTGTTGCCACACTCCTTCGCAGGTTGCGCTGGCAGGTTTCTTAAAAAATAAAGACGCCTATTTGTCACTCAGCGGGATTATGCAGCAAAAGAGAGATCATTTTATTGAGCTGATGAAGCAAACAAAGTTTGATATGCTAAATAGCAGCGGTAGCTATTTTGTTTGTGCAAAATATAATCGGATCAGCGATGAAGCAGATAGAGTCTTTGCTATTCGAATTACAAAAGAATTTGGCGTGGCAACGATTCCTGTTTCGGTATTTTATAAAGCCGGAACAGATAATAAAGTAATTCGTTTTTGTTTTTCAAAAAAGAAAGAAACATTAGAAGCGGCAGTTGAAAGACTCGTAAAAATTTAATGATAAAGGATGTTCGATACAAAGGGATTGTTTTTATGCTGATGGCGGCGCTATGTTTTTCTATGATGGGTGGCGCAGCAAAAGCATTAAAAGAAGTTTTCTCTGCGGGCCAGCTTGTTCTTTATCGGAATGCCATCGGAATGGTCTTTCTTGTTCCGGGTTTACTTATAAAGCCACCTGTTCAACGGGGTGGTAAGTTCTTACGACTTGCTTTCCGTGGATTAATGGGAGCCCTTGCTTTATATACTCTGTTATATTGTATTCTGCATCTACCATTGGGTACTGCGATGAGCTATAATCTTACTTCTGCTTTATTCATTGCGATCTTTTCATTTTTATTTTTTGGGGAGTATCACGGAAGAAAAGTTTTGTTCGCTGTCATACTTGGATTTACAGGCATGTTGCTTATTTATAAACCGGTGATGCATTTCCCCTGGTATTATCATGCAACCGGTTTGATGTCGGGTATCATTTCTGCGATCGCCTATATAACTCTTGGAAGGCTGGCGACCTATTATGATTCACGTGTGATCGTGTTGTCTTTTTTAGTAGCGGGTGTTTTATTGCCTTCACTTTCTTTGTTAATTCATTATTCATTTGCAACACCTGCGGACGGTATTTTTATCATTGACTGGAAATGGCCCGCAGGAAAAGAGTGGTTCATTGTTTTATTTATGGCTCTTGCAGCGCTATTCGGTCAATACTTTGTTACAAAGGCTTATGGTTCTGATAAAGCAGGAATTGTTTCCGTGTTCGGATATTCAAATATTATCTACTCTGTTTTTATCGGTATGTTATTAGGCGATGCTTTCCCAGACCTGATGAGCTGGGCGGGAATTTCCTGCATCATAATCAGCGGTATTATCATCTCTCTCTTCAAAAGAAGTCAGCTACCCGACGATTAAAAAATATTTATTCAAAAAAATTTGGTCACGTGTCTTTTCTTATCGTATATTTGCGATAAAGGATAAGAGATGAGCCATAAATCACACTGGGAAAAAATATATGCCACCAAAAGACAAGATGAGGTAAGTTGGTACCAGCCGACACCAGGAGTTTCTCTTGATTTCATAAATGAATTGAATATTCCGAAAGATGCCGCGATCATAGATGTTGGCGGAGGTGATAGTTATTTAGTTGACAACGTACTCGCGGCTGGTTTTACCGATATTACCGTGTTAGATATATCAGAAGAAGCAATCACCAGAACAAGACAAAGATTGGGTAAAGAGGCAGAAAAAATAAATTGGATCATTTCCGATATCAACGATCTCGTTACCGATAAAAAATTCGACTGCTGGCACGACAGGGCGGCTTTTCATTTTTTAACGACCGAAAAACAAGTAGAAAAATATTTAACCATTGCACAAGAACATATTTCGAAAAATGGACGAATGATCATAGGCACATTCTCCACTTCTGGTCCTGAAAAATGTAGCGGGTTGCCAATAAAACAATACAGCGAACAATCTCTTTCGAAGGTATTAAAACATTGGTTTGAGAAAATAAAATGTATCACAACAGACCACGTTACGCCATTCAATACCATTCAGAATTTTTTGTTCTGCAGTTTTAAAAAAATCAATTTTCAATAATGGCTATACATAAAAAAGAAGAGTTTTCACAAAGGGAACAAGACCTGGCGGCTTTTGCAAAAGCATTGAGCCACCCTGCCCGCATCGCAATATTAAAAGTGCTGGCGCAAAAAAATGAATGTATCTGCGGAGAACTTGTTGATGTGTTGCCGCTTGCCCAAAGCACCGTAAGCCAGCACTTAAAGGAATTAAAAATTGCTGGGCTGATCAACGGCACCGTTGATGGACCCCGCAGTTGCTATTGCATCAATTGGAAAGCCTTTGAAAAATTTATGAGCGAATTCAGTTTTCTTTTCAATAAACTGAAAGTGCAAAATGAAAAAGCTTGTTGCTGAATGCTGAATAAAGAACAAAAAGATGAACGGAGCGTCGCAACTTGGCAGAATAGAAATACAAAGTTGGTATAATAAAAAAACAAAAAAGTATAATCATGAAAAATGAAACTGAGATCAAAGAACTGGTAAGAGAGAAGTACTCGCAGATCGCTTCTCAATCAAAAAATCAGAACGCAAGCTCCTGCTGCGGCGCTACGGGTTGTGGTGACGTTTATAATATTATGGCCGACGATTACACGAAGCTTGAAGGCTATAATCCT
>DASYQG010000230.1:0-1911 GCA_036005825.1 Chitinophagaceae bacterium
TTCATCTACCGCAACGAGATTGATGTTCATGCCCGGTAAGTATTCTTTAAACAAATTTGTTTCAAGTCTTTCCGGAGAAACGTATAAAAATTTACAGTTACTATTCGTTGCCACTTTTAATGTATTGATCACTTCGGCACGACTCATACCTGAATAAATTGCAAATGCAGTAATATTTTTCCTGCGGAGATTTTCTACCTGGTCCTTCATTAATGCGATCAATGGGGAAATGACAAGACATAAACCTTCTTTTGCTAATGCCGGGACCTGGTAACATAAAGATTTACCACCGCCGGTTGGCATTAATGTAAGTGTATCTTTCCCTTCAAGAACAGAGTTGATAACTTCTTCCTGCAAAGGTCTGAAAGAATCATAGCCCCAATATTCTTTGAGAATTTCGTGAATCGTGAGTCGTGAGTCGTGAGTATGAACATACTTTTTCATGAAGAGATCATCTTTGAAACCAACTGAAAACATCTAATTAAAAGAATCCCTAAATCAGCCAGTTTTTCCTTTGAAGTATAACCAAGGTTAAAGGCAATATCAAAAGCGGTATCAATTTCAATTACTGAACCTCTCGCGATTTCATAAAATCTCTTTCGTTCAATAGCAGATTTTCTTGAGCATCCTTCGGCAACATTAAGATGCACTGATAATGCAGCTCTCCTTATTTGCTGAATCATTGCAAACCTATCTTCAGAAGGAAAAGATCTTGTTTCTTTATAACAGGATAAAACAAACTCTTTAGATATTTTAAAAACATCCAATTTTGTGTGAGCTAATTCAAGGAACATAGGTTTAAGTTTTCTTCTAAACTATGAAAATATTTAAACATAGGAAGCTAACTCATGACTGACGATTGACGACTCACGATCATTCAACCTTCTTTACAAACAATCTTACAGAATTGATTGCCAGCACCACATCACTCAAACCCATTACCAATGCGCCGAATGTAGGAGTAAGAAAGCCGAATGCAGCAACAGGAATAGCAACAATATTATAGGCAAATGCCCAGAAAAGATTTTGTTTGATAGTCACATAAGTTGCTTTGCCAAGCCCCAATGCCATTGGCATTTTTTTCAATCCCTGACTCATTAAGACTACTTGTGCACTTTGTACAGCAACCTGTGAAGCCTCGCTCATTGAAATACCAATCGTTGCTTTTGCCAATGCTGGTGCATCATTGATGCCGTCGCCAACCATCGCAGTAGGAGTAACAGCATTCAGGTCGGCTATCTTTTGCAGTTTTTGTTCAGGAGTTTGTTCTGCGATTACTTCATCAATGTTAAGCTGTGCAGCTAATGCTTCACATTTTGCCCGACGATCACCGCTTAATAAAATTGTTTTTATATTCTTACTGTGTAAATAATCAATCACAGATTTTGCTTCCGGACGGATCTCATCTTTTACATCGATCCATCCAAGCAGCTCATTATTCTTTACTATATAAATATTGTGATTGTCTTCTTTTGTAAATTCTTTTGCAACATTAAATGAACCGGCCCAATATTGATTTCCTTCTTTGTCGCTTGCTTTCATCCCAAGCCCTTTAATTTCTTCTAATTTATCCCAGCGTATCTCATCTTTCATTTTCCATTCATCGGTAACAGATTTTGCAATTGGATGATTAGAATATTTTTCAAGACTGTAAGCAATCTTTTTAAATTCAGACTCATCGCCAACTAAAAACTTGAAACCAGAAACGATAAACTTTCCTGTTGTCAACGTCCCTGTTTTATCAAACACAACCTGTGTGATGTTTTTAAACATTTCAAGACTGGTTGCATTGCGGAAAAGAATTCCATTCTTCGCAGCACGACCTAAACCCACAGCGATCGCCGCAGGTGTTGCTAATCCCATTGCACAAGGACAGGCGATGACCAATACAGCAATGCTCCGCATCAATGC
>DASYQG010000231.1:0-3417 GCA_036005825.1 Chitinophagaceae bacterium
GCGGATGCGGAAGATGTTTTACAGGATTCATTTACCGATGCATTTATGCAGCTTAGCTCTTTTGAACATAAATCAACTTTTGGCGCCTGGCTTAAGCAGATCGTGGTATTTAAAAGCATAGCGCTTTTGAAAAAGCAACGTATGAATTTTATTGATATAGAAAAAGTGGAAGACCTGCCGGAGGAAAATGAATTGGATGAAGCCGATATATGGTACACGGTAGATATGATCAAACAACGAATGCAACAATTGCCCGATGGCTACAGAACAGTTTTATCCCTGTATTTATTTGAAGGATATGACCATGAGGAAATTTCGGAAATATTGGGAGTGGCACAATCAACTGTGAGAACACAATATATAAGAGCCAGGCAAAAATTATTAAAACTCTTAAAAAAGGGAGAAATATATGAGCAGTGATCTTGAAAAATTCATCCGCAAAAATCGCGGTGAGTTTGATGATGCCGATCCTTCTGGCAAGGTTTGGAAGAATATTGCGCAGTCCCTTCCTGCAAAAAAAGACGGGAAGCATTTTACAATAAGAGATATTTATAAATGGAGTGCTGCCGCTGCTATTTTCTTTATCACATTGACTTCGGTTTATTTTTTATTTATAAAAAAGCCAGCCAGCAACGATCAGGAGAAAACCTCTACAATAAAAAGCAGGACTCCGGAAAACTCGTCACGGTTTGATAATTTCAACAGTGTATCGATCGAATTTGCTGCAGAATTTAAAGAGGCCACACAGGCAGTAGAAGATCGCCAGAAAGAATTGAGAGTCGCTATAGCCAATGACACTGAACTTTATCGCAAATTCCAGCAAGACCTGAATATTCTTGATAGTTCCTATCGCCTTTTAAGAGAGCAAGCCAGTCAAAGTATAAACGGAGATGTAATTATTAAAGCAATGATCCAAAACCTGCAATTGCAATCGGAATTATTGGGCAGGCAGCTGATGATCATCCATGAATATAAAACAACAAAAACATCAACAAATGAAAAGAACATTTAAAAACATTTTACCAATTGTACTGTTGTTGGCAACTGCCCAGTTGTTTGCACAGGATGGAGACAAAGAGAAAAAAGAAAAGAAGAGATATGAATTTTTCAGGGAAAGAAATATTTCTAAAACTTATCCTGCTGCCGGCAACACATTGAATATCGATAACCAATTTGGCGAAGTAAAAATCACTACCTGGGATAAAAACGAAATAAAAATTGATATTCATATTGAAACAAGTTCTACACAAAAAGACCTGGCTGATAAAAGTTTTGAACGCATCGATGTGACTGACAAACAGGAAGGCAAGAATATAAGTTTTAAAACAATAATGAATAAAGGGGGCAAAGAAGAGAATATCGGCTGTAAAAATTGCAGTAATACCATGAGCATTGATTACGATATCCATATGCCTGCTAACAACGCATTAAACATCGAGAATTCTTTTGGCAGTATTGTAATACCAGATTATAATGGCGTGGTTTCACTTACAAATAAATATGGTTCTTTAAAAGCAGGTAAACTTTCCAAACCTGAAAAGGTGTTGGTGGAGTTTGGAAGTGCTGATTTGAAAAGTATTGGCAATATTGATTTGACATTTAAATATTCATCTGTTACTATTGGGAGCCTGACAGGAAATTCTAAACTAAAGTTTGAATTCTGTGGTTACAGTAAGATCAATTTGGATAATGGACTTACAGGTTTGACGGTAAATGATTCCTATAGTTCCATTCATCTTGTGCCTGCTGCTAATCTTTCAGCTACTTATAATATTTCAACCAGCTATGGCTCATTGATTGATAAAACCAATATAGGCATCAACCGTACAGATTCACCAGAGAAATATGGACCTGACCTGAATAAACACTATGAAGGTAAATCCGGTACTGGTACGATCAAGATCGATGTTAAATCAAGTTTCGGCAATATTATGATTGGCGAAGGAACCAAAGCCGATATGAAAGAAAAGAAAAAAGTAAGAACATAGTTTTTCTCATGTTTTGTGTATAGTCATGAAAAATCCTGTTGTCGAAAGGCAGCAGGATTTTCTTTTTGATACCAGTTTATCTGCCGGAATTTTATATGCAGGCAGGCTTCAGTGACTCCGATTGAGCATTTGTTGCGACGCTCCGTTTATCTTTTAGTTCAACTATCAACAATAACGTTTACGGCGCTGGAATTATAACCAGCTTTAATTTCACCTTGTATTTACACAAAAGCCATTATACCAGCAACGGCATAATGGCTTAAGATAGATATTTAGTTTATGTTTCAGGGAACTTAAAACACAATACACTAATTGTTTGAAGTCTGCAATAACCAATTATTTTTTCATAGTAGCCAGCAACTCGCCGTAGGTAGGAATTTGTTGCATGATCTGGGCCCTTAATTGTGTCAGTAAATAAACCTCTGCCTGGTAAAATTCAAAAGCTACAACTGCATTAGTAGCGGCCTTAATTTTCTTGTAGTATGTTTCCAGGGTCTTTTCCTGTTCCATACGATTTGAAAAGTATTTATTAGCTAACGAATCAGCAGCAGCAGGTGTCATGTGGCTGTATGCCATAGCTGTTTTTTCATATAAACTAATTCTTGATTTTGCGGTTGCTTTGTTCAACTGCTGATATTCATCATAGATCTTCCAGAAGGCAACAGAGTCTTTTCCGGATACCGGAACTAATTTGCTAATGGCCTCTTTCTTTTGAACCCCTAATAAATTCACAATGGCCTCAGTTTCTGCATCAGATGTTTGGGCATAAGATCCGGAAATAGCAGCAATAAAAAATACTACGGTTAACGTGATTTTGATTTTCATATTTTTTTCGGAAAAAATACCAATTTCCAGCGAAAGAAAAAATTTTTCATTAAAACTTAGCCTATCAGCATTACGGCGACGCCACTTACTGCTGTGAATTAACAAAATCATGTCGGGCTTAATGAAGATCTTCCATGTACTTATAACCACTTGCGGTATTAAGAAGCAGTATATTGTCTTTATCTTTTATAGTTCCCGTCTTTTTCAAATAAGCCAGGGCTTTCCATGTTGCACTGCCTTCAGGCGAAACAAAAATGCCTTCTGTTTTTGCAATCTCATTGATGCCGTCTGTAATTTCTTCTTCAGTTACTGTTATCACTTCCCCGCTTGATTCAGCAATTACTTTCTTTATCAAATTCATTCCAAATGGAAATGGTACTGCCAGCCCATGTGCGATAGTTGGTTTGGGTATGAAATTCTTTTCCCAATTAGCGGTATCGTTCATCGCAGCTTTGATCGGCGAACAATTCTCGGACTGAACTGCGATCATTTTTGGCAATGGTTTTTTGATCCAGTCCATCTTCAGCATTTCATCAAATGCTTTCCAGATGCCAATCAAACCAGTTCCCCCGCCTGCAGGATAAACGATCACATCGGGCAGTTG
>DASYQG010000232.1:0-35259 GCA_036005825.1 Chitinophagaceae bacterium
AATTTATCTTCAAAATCGATTTTGCCATTAACCGGTGCAAGGCTATTTTTGCGCCGGAGAGATGGCAGAGCGGTCTAATGCGGCGGTCTTGAAAACCGTTGACCCAAAAGGTCCGGGGGTTCGAATCCCTCTCTCTCCGCTTAGTTTATAACTGTTTAATTATCAATTTATTATGAAGGTTTTTTGAAGCCTCAAAATCTCCCGAACCTAACGACGCAATTCGCTCCAAATATGTCAAACTTAATGCACAGATATATTTAATTTATAGGGTGTCCCAAAAGAATTACACAAAAAAGTTCGTCATTAGGTGCGTCAAAAACTTTTTCTATTTACGAACCGAATAAGTAAAAATCATTCCCGGATATCTTAGGAGGTTATAATTCTTACTCACTATAATCTCCAAAAAATGATTAAGACATTTTACTACATCTTTTTTCTGAAGAGACAAAAATTAAATCGAAGGCTGAATATGGAGAGCATACAACGTAACCTTGATTATTGCCGGAAATTTTATCTTGATTACTCTGTCCGAATTTCGAAACCACCGTCTGCGAAAATCCCGTTATCAGTATGGACAAAATGAATAAAAATGCGGTTATGATTTCTTAGACAGTGTCTGCGTTTTCTCAAACATTTCCCCTTAGTTAGTCTCATTATGTTCTGCTAATGAAAATTGACAATAAACCAAACAGAGCTTTTATGAAATTGAATCGGCGTTTGTTCCAATTCAATAATTTGAAAAGATTGTCAAATCCGATTCTAATTACCAGGACGGCGATAATGGAAGTGGCAAAGATCAGCGGCCTGGCAACCTATCATAAATGTATGAGGGATTTGGTTGAGTGTGGGTATATACAATATGAGCCGTCTTTTAATCCGGCTGTTAGTAGCAAAGTTTACTTACTCAAGGTGTAACAAAGTGCCGAAGCAAACTATAGCTAATTACGGCACTATTGCCCCTTACATACTTCTTTATCTAAAAGGCCGGCCTCTTTCGCTACATGAAATTTTCTCAAATCTGTTTGTCAATAATATAACTTTAATTCTACTCTCCTGTTTCTTGCACGACCTTCGGGAGTAGCATTTGTGTCAATTGGTTTCATTTGTCCGTAAGCGACAGCTTTTAATCGGGTTTCACGTATTCCATGTATCTTCAAATAATTCAATACAGCATTTGATCTATTTTCACTTAACAATTGGTTTGATTGTTCCGGGCCCTCGTTATCTGTATGCCCTTCAATTACTAAATTTAAATCAGGGTTTTCATTTAAAATGAATATAACATGGTTTAAAGCTGGGTATGAGCTTCGCAGCAATTGATAACTACCAGTTTTAAATAAAATATTTTGAGCTGCCCTTTGCATTTCTTCGGTAAGCTCTTTTTTGATAACCGGGCAACCATTGTTTGATTTTGGCCCCGGAATATTGATGCAGCTATCCTCATCATTATTTACTCCATCACCGTCTGTATCGGGTACAGGACAACCATGATACCGAAGCACCCCCGGTTGCGTAATGCAACTATCTTCTTCGTCATTGATGCCATCGTTATCCGTATCCGGTACCGGGCAACCTTTGTACTTTAAAACACCAAATATCAAAGGACATTGATCTTTTTTATTTTCAATGCCGTCTCCGTCCGTATCGGGGCAACCATTAAATTTTGCGATGCCTGGGACTTCCCGACATGAATCTTCTGAATCAATAATCCCATCACCATCAGTGTCTATTGAAATCAATTTGAAAGTTTCAATGCCTTTTGCGGGATGCTTTTTATTTTTTGATCCTACAAGCCCGGAGATTATAATACTATATTGATAGTAGTTATATAAGTTTTGAGAAAGGGACAGATTATACTCAGCATTAAGAGTAAGAAAAATATTTTTATAACTCAACTCCAATCCACCTCCGAAAGGTATTAAAAAATAACCCTTGCCATTATAACCTAAGCCTTGAATGCCCGATAATACAAAAGGTTGAATCCATTTCCAGCCAGGCATTATATGTGCTCTTAATTGCCCACCAACCCCTAAAAACAACTTTTTTTCAGGACTCGCTGGTAATTTCTCAATACTATCAATAAATGAGCCATCAAGTTTTATATGCCAATCCAAAAAATTGTTGATAGACGAAATGTAATGCACACCTATACCAGGAGTCAGAGGAGCAGTTATTGACTTACAATCGAACTTGTACAAAGAAAAACCTGCACCCAAAGTAGATTTATGAAAATAGTTTTTCTGACTATTTCCTTCAAGCGATCCCTGAATTAAAATGAAAAGAATAATTCCTTTTACAATCCGGTTATACATTCATACAGTTTATAAAAATGTGCAGTAATTTTTAAAAAACATTTTACATCTATATTTCCAAAAAAATGATTTCAAAAAGGAAATCCTGACCCAAATCTGCTCAATGTCATTGAGTATTTGTCAACATGAAATTCTAAGGCGGGATCAAACGTTTGATCCCGCCTAAATTTTTTTAATTAACAACTTGTACTGAATGTGTTTCTTTTCCAGTCTCTGTTATCAACTGAACCTGGTAGATTCCGGTTTGCAAACCCGAAAGATCGAGGTCAACGAGTTTAGTTTTACCCTGATATTTTTTAATGAATTTTACATTCATGAAATTATCATACACCAATACTTGTGTAATTGAAGGAACATTAGCTGCACTGTTTTTGGAATCCACACTTGGTTGAATTCTTACCTTATTTGATCCCTGCACAGATACCACTCTATAATAACCTCCGCAATTGGAATTCCAAATAGTGTGACCTGCGCTGGCCTGGCCGCATGGTGTGCTTATGGTAAGATTAAATGCTCCTCCGCTACAACTAGGCATTTGAAAACTTACGCTTGGGCCTGAAAAGTAATAAGTCCCTTTTGAACCCAAATTCAACGTCCATTGATAATTTGTATATCCAGAACCTGACGGACCCGAGGCAATTAAGTAACCATCCGGATATACGGTGTAAGTAAAATCAGCGTTAACACCAATTTGAACAGTTTTAGCAATTGTGTTGCTGCAGCCGTTAATTTTTGCACTTAATGTTACGCTACCAAAAGAACTGCCTGCATTTAATATTGCACCATTATCGGTACAAGAATAACCATCTTGTACTGATGCAAGGGAGGAAGACGTGGACCATACAATACCTCTGTCATTTAACGAGGATAAAGTATAACCCGCCGAGTTTGAAAAACACACCTGGTTGGGGCCATTTATTGTTACACTACAATTGGGTGCTGTTCTGAAACAACCTGAGCCTCCATTCAAGCAGCTCATCGTCCTCCGAATGACTGTTGAATACCTTGCAGATCCATCTATATCAACCATTTTTAGCCGGAATAAATAATCTACAGCTTGTGGATAAAGCCAATCAAAAGAATAATTTATATTCCAGCTACTATTACCAGCCGCAGGAACTCTGCATATACCACCTTGCCATACCTGATTAGAAATTGGTGCCCATTCAATTGAATAATAGCAACTATTAGATTCGGATGCAGTTGACCAGGTAAAATGTATTTGTTTATATCCGTTCACTACTGATACTGTTGCACCCCAGCTTGTGAGAGTGACGGGAAGTGCTGAACAGTTAACCTGGCCCAGATCAAAAAAATAGGTCCCGGAAGTCCCTACACTAAGACTACCTGTAGTCTGACTGAGATCGTAACCAGCCGTAGAAGCAGTAGGGAAATTGGCTGTGGAAGCAGTTATGACTAAAGTAGTTCCATTATAAGAAACAATAGCAGGATAATTTGCAGTAATCGGATTTCCATTATTATTTAGATCATAGTAAGTGATTGACAACGTATAATTTCCCGCAGCAGGTGATGGACACCCAGAGGCGGATGGGTCTTGCAGAAAAATTGTTGTTGCATTATTGGATATTTGGGCAAAAGATGCCAGTCCAATAGCTACCAGCAAGGCTGATAGGGATAAGCGAGTTAAATTTTGTTTCATTTTGTGAAGTTTAAAAGTTTTAAAGTCTAAAGGTTTAGATACATCTAAGGGACGCAGGTTCTCTGGGCCTAAAAAGATTTTACAATTTTCAAGAGGCAACGGAATAAATTTATTCCCTTCTCTCCTGAAATATTTTTTATATCCAATTGATCTGTGTACACCCCGCTTCTTTAATAATTTCTAAACGCAGTCTCGATGATTGCGATCGGTAAATGAGCCTTCAAGTTTTATATGCCAATCCAAAAATTATTGATTTAAAAAGGCAGTCCAGAGCTCTGGACTGCCTTTTTATTCTTTTAGTTTCTTTGAATTTTAATTTGTTTGGTAATTCTGTCTTTTTTAGCATCAATAAGGTATAATATATAATTACCGTCGGAAAGGTCGCTAACGTTTAGCTGGTACTTAGATTTGAGGGATACATTCCTTTTCTCTTTTTTGAGATTTCCATACATATCAAGGATTTGAAGAGTATAAACTTCAGAAGATTGAGCAGCATAAGTCTCATAACAAGGCAGAGGCCTCAGACTCGGCGAGATTGTCATTACATCATTTGCCGGAATCGGGCTGACTGTATAATAAGTTGTGGGATCACAGTTAGTTGGATCTTCGTAACAAGCAACAGCATAAGCTTGCTGTAATCCGCAAGGGCCATTGTATTTAGCAACATATTCATCACAGTCAGCTCCCTGATACACTGTGGCATCTTGTGAGTAATCTGATCCAATATAACTACCATTCTTATACCAATCACAGTATAACTGATATCCTGACTGATCCGTGACGTAAAAGGTAAATCGGGAATATGTATAAGTTAAAAATTTGTCAGCATTCATATTAATTGGTTTTCCAATCTGAATAGTTTTAGTAATCGTGTTGCTGCAGCCACTAATCTTTGCACTTAATATTACGCTGCCCGTAGAACTGCCTGCATTTAATATTGCACCATTATCGGTACAAGAATAACCATCTTGTACTGATGCAAGGGAGGAAGACGTGGACCATGCAATACCCCTGTCATTTAACGAGGATAAAGTATAACTCGCCGAGCTTGAAAAACACACCTGGTTGGGGCCATTTATTGTTACACTACAATTGGGTGCGCTTCTGAAACAACCTGAGCCTCCATTCAAGCAGCTCATCGTCTTCCGAATGATTGTTGAATACTTGACAGATCCATCGATGTCAACCATTTTTAGCCGGAATAAATAATCTACAGCTTGTGGATAAAGCCAATCAAAAGAATAATTTATATCCCAGCTACTATTACCCGCAGCAGTAACTCTGCATATACCACCTTGCCATACCTGATTAGAAATAGGTGCCCATTCAATTGAATAATAACAACTATTAGACTCGGATGCAGTTGACCAGGCAAAATGTATTTGTTTATATCCGTTCACTACTGATACTGTTGCACCCCAGCTTGTGAGAGTGACGGGGAGTGCTGAACAATTAACCTGGCCATTGTCAAAAAAATAAGTTCCGGAAGTCCCTATACTAAGATTACCTGTAGTTTGACTGAGATCATAACCAGCCGTAGAAGCAGTAGGGAAATTGGCTGTGGAAGCAGTTATGACTATGGTAGTTCCACTATAAGTAACAATGGCAGGATAATTTGCAATAGGGGTATTAGTACCGCTATTTAGATCAAAGTAAGAGATTGACAACGTATAATTTCCCGCAGCAGGTGACGGACATCCGCTGGGCGGGTCTAGAAAAATTGTTGTTGCATTATTGGATATTTGTGCAAAAGATGCCAGTCCAATAACTACCAGCAAGACTGATAACGATAAGCGAGTTAGATTTTGTTTCATTTTGTGAAGTTTAAAGGTTTAGATATAAAAAAAATATAGTTTAATTATCTTCTTTGCGTTTCCTGTTTGTTGATTATTTTGATAAAGCCTGAGGCGAAAGTTTTTTGCTTTCCAGTTGAAAGGCAAAAAAATGATGAAATTTAGTTTTTAGTGATTCAGCGTATATTTCAACTGCTTTGCCTTTAAAAACAGGTGGTGCTTCGCCCCGGGCAAAAGCAAAAACTCTGATACATAAACCACAAAAAAGAAGAATACTCTTTGGATACACTTTAAAATGTTTTAGCTCGAAAAACTTTAAAAAAAAATCATACGGCAGAGATTATAGTTTAATAACGAAAACTGATTCAAAGTATTTATGAGATATTGGGGAATACTATATTCCCCTCGAGAAATAATTGTTGCCATTGATAGGATAGTATACTAAGCAACCTTGACACCATTGGATAGCTTTTAATTAATTTTATTTCAGTGATATCTGCGCTGTCTTATTCAATAAATTAAAGACATCGTTTCTATTGTTTCTTTTATTTATAAGAATCTACAAGTTAGAATCGACGTATTTTTTGATAAAAAAAAACACACAGAAGATTATTTATTACGGACGAACTGACTTTTCTAACGGAAGTTTGCCAGTAGAAAACTTGAGATTTCAATTTTATCAGATCCTGGGGAAGTTTGACTTGTTTCTGGGTTCAGCATTTAGCGTTATTACCTTCTCAAACAATACATCCCGATGATGTTCACTAATTGGTAAAGTTCTAAGCCCAATGTTGACACATTTGCTTTTGAATTGTAGAATGTGGTTTAGGGAAGTGATATAAGGCCGATGGATCCTACAAAACTTGTCTTGGGGAAGACGTTGTTCTGCTTGCTTCAAAGTTACCAAAATAATATAGGAGCTTTTGGTAGTGACTATTTTGACATAATTTTTTAAACCTTCAATATAAATGATATCCGAATAACTGACCCTGGTGAAGTCCTTATCTACTTTCACAAATTAAAAATCTAACATCGTTCGATAGTTTTGGTAGTGTATCAGATTGCTCAGGGGGAAGCAAGCAGACCATTTTTCTCTATAGATCCTTAAATAGCTTTATTTTACTCAGTAGCTCATTTTTTTTCATTTCTTACATTATAAGAAACAATGGCAGGATAATTTGCAATAGGAGTACTAGTTGGATATTTAGATCAAAGTAGAAGATTGACAACGTATAATTGCCCTAAGCAGGTGCTGGACATCCGCTGGCCGAGGGGTTTTGCAGAAAAATTGTTGTTGCGTTATTGGATATTTGAGCAAAAGAGGTCAGTCCAATAACCATCAACAAGGCTGATAGCGATAAGCGAGTTAGATTTTGTTTCATTTTGTGAAGTTTAAAGGTTTAGATATAAAAAAAATTACTGTTTAATTATCTTCTTTGCGTTTCCTATTTGTTGATTATTTTGATAGAGCCTGAGAAAGTAAACCCCTCCAGGGAGATTTCTTAAGTCAATTCTATAATTATTTAAAAGACCATATTTGACCGTCCTTCCATTTGCATCAATAATATTGTAACTAATTCCTGGTAAAGCAGGTTGTGCAAACTGAATAAACACTTCTTCTCTTGCCGGATTTGGATAAATCATAAAATCGTTTGCAATAACATCTAGCGGATATCCATCTATTTGAATATTATCAAAAGCTGCAAATAAGAGTGTAGATTTTCCAAATTCCAATGAGCCATCATCAGCAATAAATCTGACCTGGAAATTTTTATTTGCATATCTGTCAAGATCAAGAAAGACTCTTGAAGGAAGGCTATCCCAGATCATTCTTCTGCCTGCAGCAGTACGAGGATAAGTTTCCTCCCCCTTTCGCTTCATTATTGTTTGCCATGAATTGCCATCATAAACCTGAACTGTGATAGAACTGTTAGTTGCAGCAGCAGGGAAAAAATAGCTCAGAAAATTATAATCAAAGTGCAATTTTATAACTCTATACCTGGTTAGATCAACAACAGGGGAGGTAAGAGATAAAGCACCGTTATATGGATTAGTAAGACCATTATGATTATTGTAATAGATCATGCAACTGCTATCGAAGCTTCCTCTGGATGTTGTGAGCGTAAAGAAGTTTTTATTTTCGATTAACCAGCGGGCATCAGGAGAAGCAGAAACAGATTTTGCCAATAATGAATCTTTCCAGCCAGCCGGCATATTGCAATCGTTCCAATCAGCCGATAAAATTTTGCTGCTGTTAGAACGGTAGTAAGGAGCTGTAAAAATGGATTCCGAGCGGCATGCCTTACTGGAAGAATCTTTTTCCACTACCACTCTGTGAGGAGCCCCATCGGCAAACAGATCAGCAATAACAACATTTGAAGAAAAATCTGCGCTTAGAAAGTAAGGTCTCTTATCTATTCTTACTGTATAATTTTGACCGGAGCAATTTTTGCAGTTTATAGATAACTTCAAATCGTATTTATCGCTGCGCAGATTTACAGGTGTCGCTGTAAAAGCAAGAGAAGACGTATTAAAAATAATTGAGGTCGCCCGCCCGGTATCTGCATTACACAATCTCTGCACTTCAAACCGGTAAAGAGTACAGGAATTAAGGCCTTTAAGAGTAATGCTGTTGCCGGATATTGTTTCTATTTTCTTCCAATCATGATAGATAGAATCTTCTATTCTGTATTGGGCAAGAAAATTACCACTGCCTCTCCAGGTCAACTGAATACTATCTGGAGCATTAAAATAATTAACTTTTAAATCCAGGACATCTTCACACAACGACACCCCGCATTCGCCCATGCAATTTATATGTTGAAGAACAGTATTGCGTATAGTTTGCTGTGAACTATAGTTTACACCTCCAAAATCTGCAAGCGTTGAAAAACGTGTACGACTGCCATCTGCTCCGCTATACATGATGAAACCTGTTACATCTGGTTTTACAGCATTATCATGTGGGCATCCAAACGCATGTCCCGTCTCATGGGCGACCAATACACGCAGAAAGGCGGGGTCATCAGAATTATACTTTAATAATTCTTTGCTACAATAACCGCATTCGCATCCCGTGAAGTTAAAAGCAGTTCCTACTACAGCTCCGTCATTAAGGTAATACAGATTCCTGGTTGTCCAAAATTGGTAAATCCTATTATACGGAGGTTCAAATTCACGAAGAATCCAGGCATTAAACTGATCATTAATATTTAGTACATATTCATTATTTGATACCATATCACATGTATTGCAAATGGACACCACCATTTGTTCGGCTGCAAACTGCAATTGGTCTGTTCCCACATCAGTACTTCCATCCGGGCCAAAATTCAGAGTTGTAAATGCACCTTCTGCAAGATTTAGATTGGCAAGTAATGCTGTTTCCACTGCATACACATCACCTCCGAATTTTTGATAAATGGAATAATCGGCAACAGGAATGAACTTTATTTTTTTGCAAATGATATTTTGTGGTGATTGTTCTCTTAAATTATTTTGCTGTTGCGCTTCTTTTATTGAAGCCTCTTCATCTTGGACACCGCAGGAAAAAATCTCCTTATTGATTACATCATTTGCTTCATACATGACATAGACATCTTTTCCTTTTGTTCCTGTAAATCTATTTGATGGCTCAATGAAATATTCTTTTCCACCAGCCTGGATAGAACCATAGATAAACCCATCTTTAATAGCAAGCCTTACCTGTTCATCTTTATTACTTCCCTTCACCTTTCCCTTAAAAAGAAAATCACCATGTGAAGTCAGCGTTTGAGTTCCCTGGGGGGTTAATACTTTTAAGTGATAGTCAGCAGTGGTGATACCGGCTGGCTCAAGATCAATATCCCATTGTTTATCATTTGAAATATCTAACCGGAAAGAGGAAATAGTATTTTCATGAACCAGTTGCGAAAGTTTTTTGCTTTCCAGTTGAAAGGCAGAAAAATGATGGAATTTATTTTTTAATGATTCAGTGCTTAGCTGAATTGCTTTGCCTTTAAAAACAGGTGGTGCTCCGCCCTGGGCAAAAGCAAAAACACCAATACATAAAGAACAAAAAAGAAGATTAATCTTAGGATATACTTTAAAACGATTTAGCTCGAAAAACTTTAAAAATAAATTCATACGGTTAGAGATTAAAGTTTACTAATGAACAGTAAATTTGTTCTTTTTAGAATCAACACTTATTTAGTATTCTCATTAATTCTATAGGCTGCAGAAGAAGGCCATAAAGTTGGTAAAATATAAAAAGATTATCTCTTTTATCGAAGAAAGAGAATTTCCGAAGGACTTTTACGGAGAGATAGGAGTCTAAAGATATCAGCTTCTTCATATTCGCAGTTTATTGTTGTTTTGGTTTCTATTCTTTGGTTCATTTTTTCTTTTTACTCCCGGGATCTGCCCTTATCATTTCTTTCATTCGTTGTGCTCGCTGGCAAGACAATGGGCGGGCAGAAAATTTATTTTTTAGTGACTCAGCATTGAGCTCAACTGCTTTGCCATTGAAAACACGCGGTGCTTCGCCCTGGGCAAAAGCAAAACCACCAATACATAACCCACAAAAAAGAAGAATAATCTTAGGATACACTTTAATATGTTTTAGCTCGAAAAACTTCAAAAAAAATTCATATGGTTAGAGATTATGATTTAATATTTATTTGAGCTATCCTTTTTTTTCCAATATTTTTTCAACAGCAACTGGTGTAATAAAAAATCAGCTCGAAGGCCGGCTTTTTATTTTCAAAAACTATTCGATTATCTCTTTTAACGGTAACAATTCTTTTGCTAAACCATAATCATAGCAGCTTTTATCGGCCAAGTAAAATAAATGCCCGTTATTGAACTTTTCATAAATTACTGTGTTACTGGTTTTTGGTGCTCGTCTTATGGATTTATAGTAACTAACCCAACCAACTTCATCAGTTCCTATCTCATTTTTTAGTTTATTAGAGCTTAATATTATGTTTTTCGGCTCCCAGTTTTTTATTAGAAGATTAAGCAGCTCTTTTTGTTTGATCAAACTTAATAACCTTTCTTTTTGTTCTCCTTCTATCGGTATTGTAATAACACAGCTATTAGAAAAAAATTTAGAAGAGTGTCCGCAATTTATTGATACACTACTTGAATATTCTTCTTGATGACCAGACCACATACCAATTGAATATCCAATTTTTGAAAACCCTTCATTGTCTAAATCATTTTTTTTAAAACTCTTCTTATACAGTGTTTCGATATTTTCTTTATCAACAATAATTTTTTTACTTAAAGCTTCTTTTTTACTATACCCTTGTTCATACCAATTAAGGAACTGCGTATCCACTCTTGCAAGGCCTTGTAAAAAAGAAATAGTCTTATTAACAACTATATCTAAATTTTCTTTTCGCTGTGCCCAATAAGCACCTAAATAAAAAGAATCTATCATAATCTATTTTTTGGGGTCAAATATATATTTGATCCCCGTTTTAATACCATTTTTTTCAAACAAAGATTTTGTTGCATTTAGAGCTTTTTCATTTGAAAAATGCCATTCTAACTCTGCTCCATTTGCTGCGTCAATTTGACGTCTTGCTTGTTTAAGTAATCCTTGTCTTCCCTTGAAAGAATTATAAAATTCTCCGGTTTTGCTACTTACCCACTTGTTATAACTATTTTTTGCTTCTAATAATGTATTACCCCTAATTCCGTCAAACTTAACCCCATTGACTTCAAAAGCACTTCCCGCCTTTATACCTGTTACATATTCCTGATACGCAACCGCACCTTCAGACCAACCAGCAGTACTTTCCGCAACCCAAGTGCCAGCCATCCTTTCAGCTGTGGCAGCAGTAAAACGAATGACGCTGCCTGCACTAGGTATCTTTATCTTAGAACCTGCAAAAATAGTTACAACAGTCTCTAATGTATGGGGGTCTTTTATAGTGTTCCATGTATCAATGATCTGTTGTTTTATCGGAGTGTTAACAGTATAATTCCAAGAGTTAACTGTATAATCTTTTATACCAACACCCATCTGCTTAAACTCACTACCTAAGTCTTTTAAATAAGTACCTCTATTGAGAGATTGAACAGTAGCTACGCCGGAGTTCCATATTTCGGGAACAAGATTCAAAATATTAATTACACCGTTATCAATTGCTCCTACATAATCTGTCCAACTTCCATCATATTCAAATTTAGGAATGGGTTTCAAGTATTCTAACCCATCTTGGTCTACTCCATCAATAGGTCTGTTACTTGCGAACTGATACGGAGTAAGTTCAGGATATTTTTTTGTGATTGGGTCGACACTTAAAAACCTTCCTAATCGTGGGTCATAAATCCGCATGCCATAATCCTGCTGATTGCCATCGCCTTTTACATCATCATCTTCTTCTTTACCGTTAAACCCGTAGCGATAGGAGCTGTTGTTCCATTGACGTCCGGGCATCTTGGATCCAAACGGATAAAAATCCTGAGCAGACATTATATAAGCTTTGTAATAATCAATAGTTCCATTATTATCAGCGTCAACTCCAATCTTCATATCTGACACAGTTACCAATACATTGCCTAAATGATTAATTAATTCGTAGTTCTTGAACCCACGAATAAAACTTACCTGGATTGGTGGTGTGAAAGTCAACTTCATATTCACGCTTCGGTTCACAATACCAAGCCTGGCGCTACCATAGATATGTTGCTCTGTCAACGTTAGCGGTAGGTTGCCATAATTAGTTCCCTTACCTGTGCTGGTATAAGTGGCCATTACATTGCCTTGTGCATCTCTTACATACCAGGTGTAATCAACCGAAGTATTTCCTTTCTGCACTCTTTTACTGATGCGGTTGCCTGATGCGTCGTATGTATATTGAATGTCCGTAACTGGATTTGAGGAGGTCGCCGTTCTTGTTATTTGCAATATCTTACCATAGACGCTCCACACTATATTGGTAATGCTTTCCGCATTGTCCTTTATTAAATTCCCCGTTGAATCATAAACATAATTATTGGCACTCTGGTTGTCTATATCTATTGTGTATTGAGTGGCTGAAACGTTATCTCTTACATAATTCAACCGGTTATTGGTGAGTCTTCCATTTGTTTTATTGTAATTGTAAGTAAGGCTATCCATATTAAGGCTGCTCCCAAAACCATTGCGGAGATATTTGGTTATGTTTCCGTTGGCATCGTATGCAACTCTCTCTTTGTACTCCTGAGTACTGGTGAGTCCACTCCAACTATTGGATGTTTCGTTTAAACCTTTAAACGCATCCAGTCCTGTAAGCCTGTTTAACTGGTCGTAAGTACAAGCATACAGCAAAGGATTGGCAAGTTTGGCAATGTTCACTGCCATTGAACTTATATTACCATTATACAATGGCTTGTAGGCAACACCCAGGTAGGCACTTGCACCGGGGAATGGATTTCCATTATTAATAGCACTATAATCACCGGTAAAATAATTCAGGTTAATTCCATAAGCATCACGGGCGGTGTATTGATTTTGCGTGCCTGCCTTTCCGTCATTGCCCATATCAAAATCCGGGTTGAGGCTGGTGCTGTTAATTCCTTTAAACCATCCTTGCAGGGTATAAGCATAATCCAATCCCTGAACTTGCTGATCGCCTAAAACAGTTCTTGCCAATCGGCCATGTTTATAGTATTGATAACGGGCATCTTTTTCCCAGTAAATAGAATCAGAACTTGTTTCTACAGTAATGATCCTGTTCTCTGCATCATAACTGTAACGGTGATAAATTTGATCTGCCTGCCCTGGCTGATAAGCTACATGATTTACTTTGCCACTCACCAGGTCATAGCGGTACACTATCTTCTTAAACCTGTTATTGTTCGCATTCATTACATTGGCAACTACAGAGAAAGAACTGCTACCGTAATCCTGCAGCAATGTATCTACGTTGCCATGAAAATCATAGCTGTAAAATGTAGCCTGGTTGTATTGTGCCGGGTTGTTTCCGCTGGTGAACGAAGAATAAGAAACACGATTGCGCAGGCTTGCCTGGGTTATTGGTGTTGGCATAATTCCTGTAAAGCCCGTGTAAGCAATATCATAAATGGTTTGTGTTATTTGTGATTTGTTTGCTGCTGAATTGCTTATCCATGTATTTAAGGAACTTTGATTACGGCTGATGCTGTCATGCATCGCTTTAGTGGTAGCATTTTTTATCTGCCCTACTTCTACTATTCTTCCCAGGTTGTCGTATAGTGTGTAACTATACAGCCTGTTATTTTCCGTACCGCTAATAGTTCTTTGATAAGAGTTTTGAGAAATCACCAAACGCCCTAACCTGTCGTACCAAAAATTACCGGAGCCTGCGTCAGGCGTTTGCTGGGCTAATACTTGGTTCAGCGTATTGTACCTGTATTGTGTAAAAAGATAATGATTAGAAAGTTTTATCGTTCCGGCAATCCTTGCATTTTTTACACTGTCTAAAAATCCAGCGCTGTAATTAGGAACAACACCTTCCGGCGGAACTGTTTTAACGAGGTTGCCAGCCTGATCGTAATAATATAGAGTGAAATGATACTCGCTAACCTGGTGTGTAACGGTAAACGTTTCCAGCTTGTATGCCTGCATACATTTACTGCGGTAACTACTGTCGAATATCTGCACTAAAGAATCCCTGTAGACATTATACAGTTCCTGTCCTTTGCTGATAGCAAAAAATGTAGAATCACTGCAATTATCAATATCATTTACATCAACAGTTGGAAATACAGGCTCATTTCGTCCGCAAAGCAATGCAGTTGTATTATCTGCTGCACAGGCAATGGGAAAAGACAACCCGCATTTTTGCTGGTACAGCGTTTTGATGCTGTCGTAAGCAAGATTGGTTTTTAGCCTGTAATTAAAATAAGCTGCGATCAAATCCTCACACTTATAAAGAGTATCATAGTGATACAATATTTCTACCCGTGGTCTTGTTTCAGGGTCAGTTTGAACCAAAGGGTTATAGGAACTAATAAAGCTTTCGCTGTTTCTGTTTGTAACGGCAGGATTAAGGAAACTGGTTAGAACATTTCCCTTATTAATATTGTTGAACTTAATGACATTAGAAAGCTGAGTTCTGCAATTATAAGTATAAATAGTGTTGCCAAATGCACTTGTATATTGGTACATTGGCGTGTAAGCTGTAAACTTAAATCCATTAAAAGCAGTGTTTAGTGCTACGCCTGTTGTATCCCAACTTGTGACCATATTGCACCAATACACTTCGGGATCAAATGGCGCAGATAAAACAGGTGATAATTTGAGATTAATACTATCAACAGTGGCTTTACCAGGGAAGGTTGAGAAGTCAAATTTTACAAAAGTCAAACTGTCCCGGTACCAGCCAGCCTGATAACCATTATCAGCAAGGCCAGTTCCAAACCATTTTAAGGGCCGGGTTGATTTAGATGGAGGCGTGTATGTGTTGATACCGCCACCTGTTTGCAAGTATTCAATAGTTGGATAATGAATTCTCTTTCTTTTGATATTTATAATATTCCATTTACTAAGATTTGGATAAAGACTGTTAAACTCGCTTACTATGGTTTGAAGTGTATCACAAATAACTCCTTCAACCGAGCCGTTTGTTGAAGAAGGAGAATTCAAAACAGCTCCCTGGGTAAGAGGAGTAGTAGTGGATGGTTGTATATAAGGAATATTACATTGCTGAATAAACGCCATGTAATCATTGTAGGTTTTATTAAAACCAAGTTTTGCATTAAAGTAATTTGTGAACAAAGAATAATACTGTTGGTAAGTGACGCTGTCATTATTGACGAGGCGATACGATCCTAAATAATCGTGCAAAAAGCTGGAATAGGTTTGAGCCATTTGCTCACAACTGATACAAGCTTTCTCACTTCCGCATTGTAATGCACTTGGAATAACAATTGGATTTTGAAGATAGGTGCAGGTAGATGAAGTAGTCGTACACAAGCTTCTGAGTGTTTGCAAATCATTTTCCGTCATACTTATTCCATACTTGCCATTAACGTATTCCGAAAAACTGGTAAAGCCATTACTGTTAGTTATATAAGTAGCATATGCATTTGTAATGATTGAGCATTGACAGGTATCTGGCTTTGTCCAAACTGTCAGATCATGATAAGCTATTGGTTTATTATAAAGAGCTGGAGCAGTTATCAGGTAAACATTGCAGGCATTTGTATTAAATGGTTTTGATGTGCTGTCGGCATAAGCCTGTAAAACATCACGAAAACTTTTATAGACATAGGTGCTGGAAGGTGCAACACTGCTCGCACCTGCCGGATGATTTATGTCTGATCCTTCTTTACAAACCTGTAATAATCTCGGAATAATGACAGCAGAATCGGCGCTTGTATAATTACACGGTTTTAACTGCTGCCACCATGTTGTTACATAAGCCAAACAATTAGAATTATAATAATCACCCCCATTCGCCTGTGCGTTTTGCTGCGATGTTGCCAGTTCAGAGGAAGTACCTGGAATGGTAACCCCGTTGGCTTGCAACAATTCTACCGCGTCACTAAAGTGCGGCTGGTGATGCGCCGCAACCAAAGTAGATGCTGATACACTGCTGCTGCATGTCGCTTTAATTTGAACATTGATAATTTCCTTTTTAATCGTTAAATACATTTGCCGGAAAGAGCGCCATGCCATATCACGGTCACCGGCACACATGGCTGTTGTATCAAAGCCATTGTTGCCATAGGTTGTGTAACAACTATGATTGGAAGAATCCTGGCATACAATACTGAGAGCCGCAATGCTCCACATTGATAAGCCATTTGATCCATTGATATTATTATCCCTGAACTCTTTTAACTGGGTCTCTAATTTAGTTTTGTAATTATTGGTTCCGTTAGAATAGGTAACACCAAGAGGATCGGGATCTATTTGTCCGGCTACACCATTGTAGTTGCTAAAAGGAAGTGTATTGTTATTGGTAGGATTCAGGTATCCTTTGCTAAGCGCTTCGCTATAGGTATCTGTTGCTTCAAATCGCCTGTCCCATTCGTGACTTAATGATAGCTGCTCATATTGTTGCAGTTTGCAAAATTCAGGATGATAGGGCAATAATGCTTCCGCCCATGATAGTTTGAATTTTTGGGCGAATGCTTCCGGCCCAAGTTGCTGGGGATAAACAAATGTTCCTGCCTGTTCATCATAAACTGAATCTAATCTACCCTCCGCATCCAGGTAATTTGTTGGCTTACGATAGTTGGCGGTCGAAGGAACATCGTTAGCATCTACTTCAACATAAAAAATTGAGTACTTGTCATCCGAGCTATCGATATTGGCATATTGGCCGGAAGGAGGTGTTAAATCATATAACATTGCCTGGCGGATGCTTGTTGCTTCAGTTGTCTTGCCACATAGCTGGTTACAATCTGCCTGGGCTTTTTGATAAGCAGTTAATGCCATATCCCGATAACCTGCACTGTCCTGGGAACTAATCCCTCCCTGCGCCATAAACTGCACACGGAATTGCTCAAAAGTTCCCAGGCTGTCCGTACAACTTTGACAAGTAGGTTTACAGGATAAAGACGATTGTATCAACTGTCTTTGTTCCTGTATAAATGTCTCAACAGTTTTACAGGTATTTTTCTTTAAAAAAATACTATCCCTGTAATAATCAATGGCGGCCCGACTGATAGATAGTTTTTTGGTTATTTCATAATTACCTTCCTGGAGGAACTTTGAAAAGCTAAGCGAAAAACCCGCAGCCGCGTTACAGGTAGTATCAATAGAGGCCAAAGAAAAATTCCGAATCGTAGTATCAAAAGCGCTGCCTCCCAGCTTTTGATTATTGCAATCATCCGTTATTGTTATTTCCAAATCATAAAGGCAGTCATAGCATACTTGTGCCTGGTTACAGTCATTCAACTGCAATGATTGCGGCGATAGTTGATAAGAGAAGGTATGAAGTCCGGATGTAGCTACCAGCAAACTTTTTTTACTTTCCATTATCAAATCTTTAATAACCGCATTGTTGGAATCGGCAAGATTTTCTGTAATGGTTCTTGAATTCTTGGAAGAAAGTGTATCGAGCTTAATACTATCCGGTAATGATGCTGCCAGAGCTGTGGCAATAATGCGGCCATGCATGTCGGTATAACTCACGCTGTATTGTCCGTTAGCATCACGAACCATTGTCTTGAAATAGTGAGTATAATAGCCTGCTTCTGTTCCAAATAAAGCATCCAATTCCTTTTGATCCGGAGTGCCATAAAAATACTTCGCTTCATGCCCGCTTTTAAGTGCAAAAGAAGGACCTACTCCACTTTGACTGCTGACCCTTCCGGTGTTATCCTGCACATATTCGACTTCCGTAAAAGGATAACCCTTTGCATCAGGTATGTATTGATTGAAACCAATATTTTTTTGCGGATTGGCAGGCGAATAATATTTAGAAGCTCCGCTACTTGTATCCATTGCATCGGCCCTTCGGCTGCAATAGGCGGAAGGACTAACGAGGTAATCAAAATTGTCTTTATCGTAAGCACTTCCATTGATGCCTATATTAAAATTTTGAGAATACCTGATCACATTATCAAGCGTAGGTGCAGGTAATACCTGAATAACGGGCCTTCCCTGGTAATCATAAAACGTTTCTGCTACAATTGTTGTATTAGTAGTATTGTCTTTTGTAACCGTTTGTCTTCCCCTCAGTGTTCCGTCAAAATATTGAACAGCCGTTTTTCTTTTTCCTTCCTCCGCAAAAGAAGTAGTTGCCTGCCAGTTTAAATTTTTCTGGTGCCCATCGAAAATGAAATTACCCAAGCCACCTGTGTATTCTGAACTCCAGTGCGCTTCAATACGACTGTTTGAAGAAGTGGTTTGTATTGATCGTACACGATAAAATAAATTTCCTTTACCATCGTAAAACAAGGGAATATTATAAGAATTCGTAGTAATAGCAACACGGCTCGCATTATTGTCAAAAATCAAAAGAGGATCAGGAGTTGAAGGATTTCCATAACGGCCACTTGCCAATGCACTTGAATCAATATACGTCCATTCAAGGTCGTATTCATCTGCGGCAATATTATTTGCCCAACTAACCGGCAATTCATCCGCAGTTGTATTGGAAGGCAATGCGGCATTGCTTACAGATTGTATGGCATCTGCTGTACAGGAAAAAGTATATTGAGGAAAGCTCTGAAGTTCATCGGTCAATTGCAGTGCAGGCCAAACATTCCACCCCACATTGGTGGAGATGCTTAAGACCTTTATTTTTACCCTATAAGCATTAGTAAAGGTGTAGCTCGATTTATTGGTGTACGTATTAGCTGTATCGTAAGTAATGGTGAGGGTTTTATCAACAGAATCTATAGAATTGTTGGAGCGGGTAGAAATGATACGAACCTGAACAGTGGCTGAAAAAGGTGCCTGGAGAAAATAAGCAGAGGCCTCATTGATCCTTAATGTTACAAGATTTTGAACCTTGTATGGTTTCACTAACCTGCTATTGTACGAAGGGTCAAAGAATTTAGCATCTTCAACCATAGCAAATGAATCCACTTTTATTTGCTGCAAATTCCCGTCCAATACTTTAATCACCGGTGGGTCTATGCCTGCCATACTTTGGTTTACAATAAACAATTGCAACAATACAATGAACAAATAATGAAGCTTGAATATTTTCTTCATAGAACAGTTGTTATAGGTTGGTTGAGCCTAGAAAGATTTTATAATTTTCGAAAGGAGGTAACGGAATAAATTCATTTCCTTCTTTCTTAAAATATTTTTTTACATCCAATTGATTTGTGTATACCCCACTTCTTTTATAATTTTTAAATGTAGTCTCGATGATTGCATAGGTATCGCTATCTTCAATTAACTCCTTTACGGATGGGTCATACAACTCATTGGCCTGGACAATGCATCTCATCTTTGTGATGAAGTTGGAAGGATCAATTTCATATTCGATGGTTTTATATTTCATTCCGGGAGTAAATTGAATAGTAATTCTCTTTTGCTTTGGGGTACTGCTCCAATACGCCTGGATACTATCACTATTCAACAACACGGAATCCATTAAGACAACAGGGTTTTGTGTAACTGATACTGCAGAGGGCTTTGTTACATACATTACCTGGTCGTCTTTAAAAAGCATGACAACATATTGGCTATCGCCAATTGCCTCTGTTTGGTCAAGTGAGTACCAATATTGAACACCACTTATTTTAAAACTGCCTTTGAGCGTGTCGATCAGAACTGAAGGTTGTTTTTCATTAGCATAAGTGTATATTATGTCAAAACTCAGGTAGTGTGGATTGCGATAGTTTTCAATTACCGCTGTTAGCTCACGAATGATTTTTTGTTTGTCATTTGATTGCCCAACTGACAAACAAAAGCAAAGAAGTAATGCGATAAGAGAACTGCTATTTTTCATCTGAATGTAATTACAATTGTGTTTAATCAGGTTTATTGCTTTATCAATGCACTTCTTGTTTCATTAATTGTCTTCACACCTTTTTGCGTTTCCTTTTTCACTCGTATTAATGTTCCATCATCATCGTACTCATAGAATGTTGCATAGTTATTCTCATCAAGCTCTGCCATTAGTCTTAGATCTATAGGGTTATAAACAAAGGATTTCATATTAGCATTAAATGGGTGTATCCGAACATCGTCAAAGTAAACTGCCGTAGTGCCGGATGTAGCCTGGAAACTTATTGAAATGCTGGTAGCAGCCGAAGGAATATCAAATACACTTTCGTATCGCTGCCAGCCTTCAATGATATTGCCTATAGGCTTGAATGTATATGTTTGAGAAGAACCTGCGAATGATATGAATATACTATTGTTTGCGTAGGCAATACAACTGCAATCCTGGTCTTCTTTTACCCATGCACTAACTACCATTTTTTTGCCTTTGTAGGGGAAGAAACCAATTTGTGTAGAGGAAGTATCCGTCACTATAGATTGCAAACCTGTCAGGCCATTGAAACAATTGTTGGTGGTAGTATTAAATTTAAGTTGAGTTGGGAACGAAACAGTATCAGCCAACAATTTAAATTGCAATCCCACTGACTGATTAGGGTCAATCTTCAAACTGTATTTGCCGGTATGTTTTTGTGTGGATACGATTTTAGATTTATTGTTCCCAATATTAAAGTGCCTTATAGCGGTACAGGTATCACAATTGAAAGTTTGGTAATCATAATCTTCAAAGCCTTCGAAAGCTGATTCATTATTCCGGCTGTTTTGCGTTACAGCCACAGGCATGGTAAGGTCATAACCATAAATACCGGAATTATACCTGCCCAGCGGGTCTTTATTCTCAATTTCTAATCCTTTTCGATTAAATAAGGTCATCTCGCTATTCCATACCCAACGGGTGGTATCATATTGTGGTTTTAATTGATTGTTTGTAAATCCCCAAAAGGCGTTGAAATCATTAAATGTTCCGTCAGTCCGGATGTTGGTTGAAATTGCCGGATTGGTCTCTTTGCGGGTAGTATAATACACATAACTACGATGGCCTCTCCAGTTTCCTAAGCGGCCATCAGCATAACTGTTAGCAGTAACAGATTGCGTTGTTTGTATGCTGGCAACAGTGTCCACTATTCTGCAAGTAGATCTATCTAACGTATACCCAGCCGGGCAACCATACGTATAATAAGTTTTTCCCACTGCGTCCATTGTGGAGAAAATCATATTGAGGCTATGAGGGCACCCGTAATAGCAGGTAGCGGCTCTTATCTCTTCTTCTGTATTGTTATAGACTTCTACACCAAATAAGGCAACATCTGAGTGGTTATATCCTTCTACTCTTATTGTATGTATGCCTTGCCCGAAATTGTGAGGATAGATGTGCCAGATCTCAAAGTTCCTGAGTGAATTCAAAGTATCTAATTGCCGCAATGGTGCTCCATCTATATAAATCCGTATTCGATTGTCTGCTCCCATTCCTATATAATAAGTACCCGTGGTTGGGATGTACAGTGTATCTGTAAAACCAATATAAGTATCGGTTGGTTCAAAATTCCCGGTTATATTTCCATCCTGGCATAACCATATTCCTGAACGATTTAAAGGACCCAATATACTTGCTGCACTATCCGGAAAAACTTCGGCAGCCATAAGATTTACATTTACCGAATTGGTTTTTTTAATAATCTTCCCTGGGTTGCTTCTGTTAGTCGTATCATGGTCTATTTGGTTCCCTTTATTTATTGACTTTTGATTCGTGGTACTATTTTCACTTATCATCATCATATTTCCTCCACCACCAAACATGCCGCTACCGGTAATACAATTACCTGCCGATTGGCACGCACCTCCAGTAGCACCCTCAACATTAACCCAGAAATTGTTATTAACTATTGGGCTACAACTACTGTAAGTCGAGTCGTAGATGTAACTCCCGCAGGCACTATAATTAACATCCGTATAATTTGCCAAACAAATCTTTAAACTATCTATGGGAGTAGCTGGTTGTGTTGTTAGCCGAATGCAATTGTTAGGATTATTTGGATCAATCGTATACCCTAATGGACAACTTCTAAGTTGCGTGCTGCATACAGGATTTGCAGTTGCCCATGTTTGCTTGAATTCAGATGCAGAAGCTCCCACTACTTTTGAACTCGTATTGAGGACAAGATCATATTGTTGTGTTGTCCCATTTTTTATGAGAGGATTCTGAAGAGTAGTAACTGATCCAACGGAAGTATTCATATTCTTTCTGCCAGAGCGAACAATCTTTAAACTCACATCAAAACCGTTATAAGGAGTGCCATCTCTATTTATTAAATAAAAATACTTTGCCCCGCCTTTGATGATGCTAGAATCAATAGCCCACACCTTACTATAGTAAGGGAATGTTGCAAACGGTACAGTACAATCGGGTTGTTGTGTCCCTGTGGCTTGTTTACCGGATACAAGGATTTCGTCTCCACTGCTCAAAAACATACTATCGGCAACAGGTGGCCCTGAAATAATTTTTCCGTCTCTAATCTGCACATGCTCATACACGGCATTTATGTTTTTATAAGCAAGTCCTAATCCATCATAAGCCCAATGGGATGGATAACTGAAAGTATATAAAGGATCGTTGAATTCATTTTGAGTTCTCGATAAAACTGTTTCGCCGGTTTCACTATCATACAAAATATCCTTTGTTGAGATCTTGCTTCCTTTATCAATATGAATTACGCTGTCCAAAATACCATATCGCTGTACCACTTTAAGCGTGGCTACTGAACGGAATTGGTTCTCTTCTCTTTGTGCCAAATTGATAACCGATGGAATAACCAAAAAAGGCGGAATAAATGGAAGCGAAAAAGCATCCGTGTTCAGGTTGATGTTATTGCCGTTTGTTATTGAAATTTGCTCCCTCATATCTACCATTAATTCGACATCCTTACCGATAACTGCGGTGGTATCAACTTTCCCATCCGGCCCTATGGCACTAACTGTATTTGATAAAACTTTTTGGTCGGGTTTTGGATCAACAACTTTATAAATATTTTCAGTATAGAGTACCGGATTATTGGGATCTGTTTCGGCATAAGAAGCCTCAGATCTTACTTTACCATTCATGTCATTCAGTTCTATTTTGAACCCCTGTGAAAGCGTAACATAGTGTTTGGCATTTATCCGCAAAAAATTTGCAAGAGCAGGCTTATACCTTTTTTTTGTATCGTTATCAAAAACGGTTCTGTCAGTATAGGTAGGAAAATCGTAAGTTGTATAAAATGATGTTTCATCATAGCCATTTGCTGATTTAGTGTTCTTATAATTGATCGTTCGCACTCTAACCTTGCTGTATCCTATACTTGCAGAAGGAAACAAAGATTCACCTAATGGCTCTTCGGAATAACCTAAACTAACCGGGCCAAGAGCAGAAATTTTTTCAATATATTCAATCGGCTGACGGAAAGGATTTTCTTCATTACCAATTCCAGGTTCATAAGCTGCTACGCCACTGCTGATGACTGTTGGCATTCCATTAACTTCCTTCCAAGTCGCATATGTATATTCTTTACCATAAGTAGCTGCTCGCTGGCCCGTCATCTGATCCCACTTATCATAGAGCGTTACTTTTTTTACACGATGGCCTCCTCCATATTTTTTGAAATAAGGATTGTTCAAACGAACAAAGGTTCTGCTTGTATCAATCATCATTGCCCAGTTATTATTGCGAGCTGTATTATCGAAGGATTGAAATGCCGTTTTGATATTGTTAGATAAAGAGAAAATCATTTTGACCGCAGCCGCCAAATCGAGATTGTCGGCTGCTTCTGATCCGGGATAAGCTTTTGATGGCAGGTTTAATCGTAAAAACTGGATGGCTGCTTTTGCAAGGGGGCTGTAATTGCCAGGCCCATCACCTTTCAATGAAATACCGGACAACTTCACCCATATCGTGTTTGCATTAGTGAACCCATAGTTACCTGTTTCAAGATCAGCATAGCAAGGAATATATTCATAGCCGTTTCCAAATTCATCACCCGGCATTCGCACATACAATTTGAAAAAGAGTTTATTAACTCCGCTTAAATATTTTTGAAAAATATCGTTTTTAGTTGCTACACCTGAAGGAACAGAAATGTAAGCATACAAATTATCACTGCTATTCGTATATAGTTGCAGACCTGGATTGCTAATATTTGGAGCTGATGCAAACCCAACCAGCTTGAAAAGCTGCATGGCTCTTTTATTTTGCACGTAAGCATAATCATCACTTTCAAAATCAATTTTAATAGAACCACCAGATGGAAGATAAATGGAATCAAGCATCCATGCTGCTGTATTTTTTGCGGCCGATATGCTATCCTGAAGTGAATATGGATACTCGATGTTAGTAATTAATTGATTTGTCGATGATCCAGGATTTTGAAGCGGATCTTTATAGTTCCCCCACCTATCGTAAGATTTAATATTATAATCAGGATTATTGTTGTTGTAATTAAAAACGTAAGGATTCTGTTTGCCTTTTTTATTTCCGTTATAACTGAACCATACTTTTTTAAGAGTTAGTTTGCCAGAATCGTTTAACGGTTTGTTCACCCCTTTGCAGAGTTCATAGCTATATTCGAAATATACAGTTTTTATTGGCCTTGCATTAATTCCATTTTTTAAGAAATCAGCTTTGCTGTATAAATTGATTTCCTTAAGTCTTTTTGCCGACCCATCGTTGTATTTATGACCAGCTTCATCTATCGCTGCCAAATCAATCCTGTTTTCCAATGTGAATGTGGCAATCATTGTTTTTGAAACAATGGAATGCAAGTACCACATTTCTTTTTCTCCATATACATAGCTTCCTTTGTCATCCCTGTAATCTGTCTTTAGCCCGTCATTGAAAGTAACACTATCGGCAACGTAAGGAGCTCTCCATTTAAAAGGATTGGATATGCCGTTAACTTTGGAATAGTCGAATTTAACTGCATCGCCCAGATCGTCATTGGAAATTCCATTACCTGTTACATCTGAATAGTCGGAAGACAAAATAGCTGTCAACAAAAATGAATGGGCGTAAGCAGGTGTTTCTTCACTATTAAAATACCAGTCTTTACCATTTTGATTTTTAGTTGTATTGTCAATGCCATTAGTATATCCCACCAATCCCGTTTGTGAATTCCCTCGTGTGTTTCCCTGAACAGAAAAATTGGCCTCTTTTTGTTTAACGTTATAAACAGGTATACCATAGATATAACGACGGCCATCACTGTTTAGAACATCTATTTCAGAAATGTGATTTTCTTTCCGAAAGCTGTTGATCCTTTTTTCTTTAATCAGAGAACCATTTACATTGTATTCGGTTGGAGCGGGTGGATACAGATATTCTTGCGGGATTACTGTTAAAGATTGTCCGGGGTACGACCACAGCAATTTGATTACTGCCTTTCCCTTATTCTCGTAGTAATCCATTTTAATTTTATACAGTTGCCCCTGCACAAGATTAACAGTAGTGGAGTTATTGCTTGCACCATGATCGTTCCATTGATTGATCACTAAAGAATCGTTGAGCCATAAGCGAACACCATCATCGCTGGTAGTGGTAATGGTGTAAGTACCTGTCACGGGTGCCTTAATTCTTCCAACACGACGAATTGAAAAACGATCGGCTGGAAAACCTGTATAAGGAGCAGACTTTCCCCAATCAGAATTTACAGTTGCATCGATTCTTTTATCTGGAATACCACCAAAGTTTAGTTGCTTATAATATTCGGCTGGTAACCCTGATCCAAATCCTTCCAGATTTTCAATGTAGCTTGCATTGCAATTATCTACAGTAAATTGATTAAGCGTATAACTTTCTATGTATTTCGATAATCCAACAGCATCAGCTTCTTTAGCTGTTAAATAAGAAATAACCTGCGTTCTCTTATCTCTTGCAGGCTTAATCGCATTTTGAGGAGTTAAAGCAATTCTGCCTGTTTCTCTTTTATTTTTATACTGGATTAAGTAATTGGTAGCTTGTATAGTTGAAACGCTATTCCCCGGCTGGTACAATGCTACCGTTACAACGTCATCGCCACCAATGGCATTGTAGAAACTCTTAGGCGTAATCGTTTTTTCACCAGGATTTTTAAAATATACGGCTTCAAATGTCCCGGAATTATTTTTAAAGTCAATTATATTCCTTAAAGAGTTTTCCGCTAACCACGGGCCATTTTGTGTAAATGCCCGGTTTATATTCAGATCTATTCCGCCGTGAACAACATTCCCTAGTCCAATATCAACACTTACCCTGTTTGATTCATCTTTAGTGCGAATAAAATGATCGTTGACAAAGCCTATGTCGCTCCGGTATGCTCTGAACATACCACCCGTTCCTTCCCCTGTAATTGAAAAAGCATCATAGGTGTAGAATGGAACCGCAATGTGCGGCATAGAAGGTTTTTCTCTATAGACCATTTCCTTTTCTCTATTAAAGTCTAATAAAGAACTTCTGTTTTTTGCTCCATCCTGGAAATAGAGATAACCATAACAAGGGAGCGCAAGTGATGTATCTTGTGGCGCTATTCGCTGCTTAGAAACATATCCACTTATATAAAAGCTGGGGTGACCAACCATTATTTCGCCACCAACTTTTCCTGTAAACGAAAACTGATTGCTGGTGAAAGGCATCGTTATAGAAGGATTAAATGTTGGTGACGCAAAAGATATTGAGGAAGCTATAGAGCCCCCCGAACTAAATGTTTCCTTGCCATTGTTGTTTGAATATTTTTGGTTATCAACGTCTACTTTGTACTGTGTTACTCCAATTGACATTTGCAATGCCTTTATACCTGCTCTTGAATTATAAGGCAACGAAGTAGTAAAGCTTCCATACGCTCCTTTATCGGCAGCATCGTACTGACCAAATTTTATCGTTAACGACGGAGCTATCGTAAGGCCTTCCTGCGAATTATTGGCAACAGATAACCCGCCCGACAAAGGGCCCTTCGAACCAGTACCGGAATTAATTGTTGCATTTAATGAATTTTCAATTCCCCAACCTTTATAATTATTATGAAATACACCTAAACCGGCTCCTACTCTCAATGGCAACCCAGTCAATTCAAAATCACCACCACCGGTAACACCAACGGTCTTATTTTCACGAATGCTCGTTGTTTTTTTAATAGAATCCGCTAGACCATTGAAATCATCGGGCAGTCCCCGAAGATTACGGGTAATCGTACCTGGATTTATATTCCATCCGAGGCCCACCCAGCTTGCTTCCTGATCCATTGAGATGCCGCCGCGATAAGAAAGATTGATTGGATAACCTCCCACATCCATTAAAGGAACACTATACGAAAAATCTCCTGAGAACAAATCAACGATATTGTTAGCATTGACTGATTTGAATGCTTGCATTTCAGGTTGCGATGGGCCTCCAATAAATGGCCGTCCATCCTTTTTTGTAATTAAAGAATCTGATGTTTTAAAAAATGTTTTGTTCTCTTTATAAGGGATGCCTCCCATAATTTTAAGACTATTTGCAGGTATTGAATTTTTATCTACAATCGGTGTATGAAAACTGCCTGCAGAATGACCATACGTTGCAGCAGGTAAATCCGGATAACCTAATCTACCTGCTAATACCAATTCACTGTAAAATAAAAGCAGAAGAAAAAAAGCAATTTTCTTAGAATGTCGGCAAATGTTATTTATAATCATCAGCAGTTAACTATTTATAGTTTAGTTTTTGGTTTACGATATTCAAATTTTAAATACCAGTGCTCTTCATTTGAATTTTTTAAATCGAGCAGGTATATATGTTTATCTTTCAGAGCAGCTTCTGACGAAAGATCGAGCTGCTTGAAATTTTCTCCATATTCAACTTTTATTGTCGAAGAATCCAACGTTAGCTCTTTTTGTTTGGCATTCGTTATGTCGAATATTTTTACAAAAACCGTTTTATCGTTTATTTCATTATTGTAGGAAAGCCTTAATAGCCCATAACAAACAGAATAACTCGCATCTATTTCCTTTTTAACTTTCATGTAATAATCAGGGTCTGTTTTTTGAAGAATCTCTTTGGTATAATTTTTTAGATTAAATGCCCAAACTTCACTTTTAGCAATTGGACTTTGACCGCTTCTTGCCACAATCTGCCAGGCATAAGTTTTAGCGGTATCTAATTCTGGCAGAGCTAATGGATACTGCAAGTTTGTAAGAGAAATATTTTGTTGGAAATGTAATGGGAGATTTTGTTGAATGGCGACTGAAGCAGTTTGTGTTTTTACCACTTCAACCAAAATAAAATCATAAGAAAGATTGTTGAATGAGGATGCAGGGGCTGGCGGAAGCCAATTAAAAATTGGCCTTGAAACATCTATAGTATCACGGTCAGCGGGAGACACAAGTATTGGCGGGTTGATAGGTTCTACCTCTATACTTTCACATTCATCTATTAAAGGAACTGCAGCAGCATCACCACTTGATCCAATTATGGTATAGCATACATTGAACATACCTACAGGTAAAAAACCATCCTGATTGACGTTTAAATTATAATCAGGGCTAAGAATGTTATAAATGACAGGCGCAACGTTTCCAGGGTTAACCTGGTATGCTCCTCTTGGCAAACGGAACACTTTCGATACACCTGACATTATTTTTTGCCCGTTGGAAATATTGGTGAGTAGCATCTCGATTTTTACATCCAGCGACTGCGCAGATGTATTAACAAGTGACAAATTCCACAATTGACTTTTTAACACAAGGCCCGAGACCGGAAGTTGTGTCTTAAGCAATACCTGGCCCAGAGAAGATGAAACAACGAGATAAAGGCCAAAAAATAAAATGATTCTTTTCATAATAAACAGCTTCATTTTAAGGTTTTAGTATAACTAACCGATCCAAAAATGCCAGGAACCAATAGCAAATTCCTGGCAGGCAAATACGACTGCTCAACCTGAAAAGACAAGATATCTTTCCGAAAGAGATTGAGATTACCGTTTAAGAATCCTCCTAGCCGAATAGCCTGTTGATTTAACTTATTGAGCTTTACACCGACTCCTATATTCATTTTATCTCTGACAGGAAAGCTCATATTTTCGTCTAGTACTGTGTATGTGTACCCATAATTCTTGCTTGTTGAAAGATTTATGTTGATAGTAAGATTTTTGAAAAAAAATGCCTGGCCTCCGAAAATATTAATGGAATTAAAATAGATGTATCCTGTGTCAGAATTGTCATTAAAAAATTTTGTAAAAACCAGATTACTGCTTCCTCTTGCCTGGCCTATTTTATAAATGTGTCCGATGCTGGCATTTATTGTCTGAAACTTGCTTTCACTTAAATAGCCATCAACCATAGTTAACTGTGACATTGGCAAATAACCGATGGTAACAACAGGCAGTTTTTTAATATTCGCTTTTATATTGATGCTTTTGAAAACAGTATTGCTTTTATAGTTCTGAATAATAAATGGATTTGAAAATTCATTCTTACTTAAATTCGCTGCAATCTTTATTCTTCTATTTAGAAAACCCTGTTCAACTTTAACGCTCCAGCTTTTAGTTTGTGAATAGATTTGGAAGCTATTGAAGGATTGAAAATTGGCTCCTATGAATTTATATTTAGCCTCAATGCGCGAAGATGTTCTTGGAAAATAAGAGTATAATTTTAAAGACATAGCCTTATTACTTGTTTCAGATAAACTCCATGCATTCCTGGGCTTAGAGGGTTGCGCCTGGAAATTGGGTGAAAAGGATTGCGCAACTTCTGAAATAAGATAGGAATTGGCTTGTAATTGCAACTTTGCTTCTACACTCAATCCAGAAACAGGAACATTTGTATTGCGTGACGAAAGGGTTCCTCCAAAAAATTGTTTTTGTCCATGAAAGACAGATATAATGAAAGTATTACGCTCTACATTACCCAAGCCAACTCTGATCAGATATAAATCCTGGTGAGGTTTATTAAACCTGTATGTCATAAAATCACGATACCGATAATCAATTGCACCTGCCACAATTTGCAGGTAATACCATGAATTATATTCTATGTTCAAACCATTAACCGTTACATCTTTTGCGGTAAGCTCGGAAGCATAAATATTGTTCTTGCCGATTCCAAGATTTCTTACACCAAGCAACCATGAACCCGTCCGGGAATTATTAAAATCTCTAAAGCCCAGCTGCTCTGCTTTTCTTTTAAGTTCAGAATAAGGAATTCCGCTCCTGTATGATTGCTGAATGATTTGCTGAAATTTTTTTACTTTTTCAACCGAGTTTTCGTAAACCTTCTTCAACGAATCCAGTTGCTTTGATAGTTGTTCTTCCTTATACCTAAGGTCATTGTAATAATCAAGAAATGCCTTAGCTATTCTTTGAAGAGAATCACTATTGGCAATATTGGTGCTGTCCGGGAACTGCTTATCATAAGTGATCCCCGGAACATTTACTATTTCGTTTGCTTCAACTATTTTTTGAATAATCTGCGGATTCTTTATCCATGTGGATAGTTTAGTGAGCTCATCTTTTGCAATAGAAAAATATTTTTCAGTAATCGTATCCTTAAGTGTTTGTGAATAGCTGTATAACCGTTGTCTAAAATTTTGCTCCACCTGAGATTTGTAGCTATTTGCATCAAATTGAATTTGCAGATCGGTTATATTCCCAAATAAATTAGAATTGCTTCTTCTTAAATAAGCATTTGTTCGAAGTGGAACCAGATTAAGCAAGGTAAATCCAAATGAAGCCAGGGCCTGATGCTGTGCAATATTTTTTTCAAGAAATGGAGTGTCTATGTTTGAACGGTACAAGAAATTATACGAAACTGCGCCGTTTCCCAAAGCTAAGAGAGGCCGGGCTTTAGGAATTGAAAGGGTTCGTTTAAAATTTTCATTGAGCAAAAATGGTTTAGCAGAAATTAACGTATCTGGCCAGAGTTTTTCATTCGGCTTTTTAATAAGCATTTGGAGTGAACTTGTAAACTCACGTTTAACTATCGTATCATACCGGTTAAAAGTAAAATAAGAAGGAGCGAATATGTTTTTAGAAGAGCTATCCTGTCCATAAATAGCAAAAGGCAAAAGCCAAAAAAGTAAAAATATTGATATACCAGTTAGCAAATGCATTGTTACAATCGTATGTTTAAAACGCTATAGTTTTTCGCCTTTCTGACTAAGCCTCCGTTCAAATTCATCATATTTGTGTATACCATCAGTTAACAGGCTATTTGAAGCGATTGAATCAACTTTTGAGAGCTTATCTTTTAGTTTCAGTTCCTGTTTCATCATTCCTGCCAAAATCTTATTTGTTTTCTTAGTAAGATTTTCATCAATCGAGTAAATTTTTGAATCACCAGGAGTAAAAAATTCTGTGGGGATAGTTGAATTATTATCAACAGATGAACTATCCCGGGCAGATAATTCCTGGTATGATACCAAAATGATAAATAATAGCAGCAGCCTTGTACAGCGCATAAGCAGATGGTTTAAATAGTGATACTATAAGATGACATGAATTTGATTTTGCAATTAGGTTTAAATCCTTCGGCATAATATCATCACTACTTCCTCCTCCCCATTTATTTATTTAAATTAAAGACATCATTTCTATTGTTTCTATTCTTTCTATCGTTTAAATAAGAATCTACAAGTTAGAATCGACGTTTTTTTTGATAAAAAAAAACACACAGAAGATTATTTTTTGCGGACGAATTGACTTTTCTAACGGAAGTTTGCCATTAGAAAACTTGAGATTTCTATTTAATTAGATCTTGGGGAAAGTTTGACTTGTTTCTGGGTTCAGCACTTAGTGTTATTACTTTCTCAAACAATACATCCCGATGATGTTCACTAATTGGTAAAGTTCTAAGCCCAATGTTAACACATTTGCTGTTGAAATGCAGAATGTGGTTTAGGGAAATGATATAAGACCGATGGATCCTACAAAACTTGTCTTGGGGAAGACGTTCTTCTACTTGCTTCATAGTCACCAAAATAATATAGGAGCTTTTGGTAGTGACTATTTTCGCATAATTCTTTAAACCTTCAATATAAATGATATCCGAATAACGGACCCTGGTGTAGTCCTTATCTACTTTCACAAATAAAAAATCTAACATCGTTCGATAGTTTTGGTAGTGTATCAGATTGCTTAGGGGGAAGCAAGCAGATTATTCTTTTTTATAAATCAGTAGATGCCTTTATTTTATTAGTAGCTCATAGTCATTGTTTAAAATTGTTCACTATAATGATTTGAAATAATTTGCATACTTAGGATGCGAACGCTTTGATTTTGCATAAATAAAAATCAAACCGTACGACAGCTAAGCGTCGACTAAACTTAACGCACTGGGCACTTTCGCAAGAGGAAAAAATTTTTTGCTAAAATCAGAAGAGATAACCGGGAAGGAATTTTCAGAAAAAGATTGTTACATAAACATAACAAGAAAATCAACCAAACAAAAATATTTCTTTAATTATTGCTTTTTTATGACGAAAGTCAAGGTTTATGATGAAGGAATAAACGGCCTGTTCGAATGTTAAAAAAAATTGAGCACTTGAATTAATGAAGTTGTAAAAAAATATGGTTCATTGTTTCACATTCGCCACCCAATGTATTTATACCTTTAAATGGCGAGACTTATGAAAGACCAACAGGCCAAAGACCAAAAGCAGCTTTCTCTTCTTAACAGAAATTAATTCACTGAGTTTTTTAAAAAATCTTATCCTGGAATTGAATGTCTCCGAAACTCCTTCCAATACTCCTTAGCGTAAATGTATAAGCCACTGCTTATAACATATAGTTTGCATTAGCAATCTAAGGCGGAACACCTTTAGAGCTTTTCTTATCTCTTTACATAAAACGGAACATTCGCAGTAGCCACGTTATTATTTCTATCCATTATATATACAAATAAACGATAAGCTCCTTCTATATCAGGTGTCTTAAATGTTGCTTTACCATTTTCTCCTGGCGTTACCAATCCATCGACCGATTTGGGCCTTGCTTCAAATTCAGCGTATTATAATTTAAAGAAATGGCTGAAGTTTACAGCACCTGAAACAAATATAATAGCAATGGCACTGCTCCCGGCAAAAACCAGGAAACCTTTGCTCTTATAAAAACAGTGTTCATCAGACTTATTGCAGGGCAAAATGCAGCGGTTTTTTTCTCACCTGTCCGAACCTGCTTATGTGAAAAGTAAAAAATAAAATCCACTATGGGGTTACTTTTTATCAGGAGCTGCAATAGCTTACCCATTTTTGGAATTGAGGTCGTGCAACAGTGTCTTTTGTTTGCTGCTGTTATTAGTAAAAAGTCAAGCGCAATGATTATTGGAGTGTAACTATTCGTTCGGCTTACGATCAAAGAAAATTTTCTGCACAGAATTTTTACACAACATTTATTTCTGACACTGCCAACGAAAAAGTAACGAGTAGCTGGAACCAGGTACGAATAGATTTTCAAAAGGGCAAGCATACCTTCTATTTTGACGCCGGCTACAAAATTGTAAAAGATATTTACCAATACAATCCTCATACTGTTGCAAACAACAACCGTTCAAATCTTTTACAACTATTGTTAACGGATCATTTTAAAATAAATTCAAAAACAATTATTAGTTCCGGCATCCAATTCCAGGAAAGAAAAATTAAATCCAACGACCGTGGAGATCATTCTTTAAACCAGGTTGCTGCATTTCTTATCCTTCATCAAAAGTTGAATGAATTTTCCCTCAATCCTTCCATACGCATAGATTATAGTGAGATAAGAGGGGCAGAATTTGTTCCACAAATTAATCTTTCCTATCATTTGCAGAAGTTTCAGTTCAGAGCCAGCGCAGGAAAAACAATCCGGGACGCAGATTTTACAGAGCGGTATAACAATTATAATAAAACATTTGTCCCTGGTGGGAGTATTGGCAACCCGGACCTTGTTTCCGAACAGTCTTTCAGCTACGAAACAGGAGTAGATTATTTTGCAAACAATATCTTTAAACTTTCTATAACTGCATTTCAGCGCCGGCATACTCAATTGATCGATTGGGTTCCGACACCTTACATTGAAATGCCTCGTAAAGATAACCTTTCACCCACCGGCATCTACGCTCTTGCAAAGAATATTGCTAAAGTAAACACGACGGGAATTGAAACAGATGTTCAATTCGGTAAATCATTTGGCAAGAGTAATCAACTTCTTTGAACACTTGGCTTGATATGGTTGAATAGTAAAAGCGACAATTCGACACCCTCCTTTTATATTTCATCACATGCCAGGTTCTTAACTAATCTTAGTGTTGAATACTTGCACAAACGATTCTCATTAAGTTCAACCGCGATTTATAAAAACCGAAAACCCCAAAAAGCAGCACCGATAAATGCAGATGTTGATGAGAATTGCTTTATGCTTAATGCAAAAGGGCGAATCTTTTTCTGCAATAAAAAACTCAGCGCATTTGTTGAAGTTGACAATGTATTTGACACTACTTGCAGCGACTTGTTAGGTTCCACGCTACCTGGTCGCTGGTTAATGGGAGACCTTAGCATATCTCTTTGATTCCTTCACTCACCAGGCTTTTTCTGAAAATAGATAAACTGGCTTAACCATTTATAAAAAATAAAATTACAGCAAGATAGCGTCGGCACAGACCTACGCTTTCGAAATGTGACTATTATTAATATGGTATGATTAGAAATAATTAATTAATTATTTCTTTATTTTTGATTCAGGATTTGCGTTACTCTGCCGATTGAAAAGTTATGAGTAATTCATGAGTTAGTAAGCTCAGATTTCTTCACAATACTGATTTCCAAACGATTTTGAGAAAGGTTCGAATCCCTCTCTCTCCGCTGGTTGATTCTGAAGAATTTGCAAATGCTAATTAATCCAAAAGTGCAAATTCAACAACTTCTCCTTCACCTACAAATAGATAGAGGCTACAAGGTTTTATTTAAAAGTCACTTCAACAAGTACAGGAAAATGATCTGAAGGGTACTTTCCATCATAAGTATCTGCAAGCAGTCCCCATTTACTTACTGCAAAATGATTGGTAGTAAAAATATGATCTATGATATTGATTGTACTATCTGCTTATTCGTTGCAATGAACAACA